>PLLX01000157.1 GCA_003141415.1 Bacteroidales bacterium | reverse complement strand
TGATCAAAGGGTAGGTTTAAACCAAGGTTATCCGCAAAGCCGGTGTGATAAACAAAATCTCCGGCGCTCATTTTTTGATCATAAGAACAGGTTTTAACCGTTTCTCCCAACTGTTTAAACTGGTTGACGGCAAAAAGTCCTATGAACTTATTGCCTACCTTCATTTTATCGGCATCTATCTCGGTGTACCGGTCCTCGTAGAAAGAGTTAAAATAGCCAAACTCTAAGTATTTATAAACGTCCTCGGTAACAGGCTCCAGCTTTAATTAACGAGAGTTATTTATATAATCAAAGCATCGTTCAACGGTTACTTCAAATTTCTTTTGCTTTTCATACTCTTTAAGGTATTCTACAGTTTTAATGGGCTTTTTAAAAGGGTTTTTAAATCCTTCGTTTATTGTTTTCCCGCTCTCGTTAAAAATAAAAAATACGAAAGAATGATGGTCGTTATACTCTCTCCCCTGAAAATGCTTTTTCGTTGCTCTCTGGAGGAACGTTCTTGAAGGCATCGAGGCTGAATCAAATTTCTTCTTGAGATATAAATCGCATTTATGAATAATGGTTCCTTCCTCGAAATCTCTAAGTGCGTTATACCAGATATCATGAATAGTATCAAAATCCTTTTCAGAGTTTGAATATATCTCTCTAAGATAAATATGAAAACCAAAAATAACGGATCCGTTATTTGTATAACACCGGTTACCATCACGAAACAGTACCGAAGGGGTATCACTCAGGCTTATTTCCATGCCTATTTATAATTATCGTTTATGATGGTATTAGGGAACCGTTCATTTGAGATCGAGCTTAAAAAGGCACCAGAATTTAATTTTTTTAGGGACAAATAGCTAACAATTAAAATGCACGTGAAAAAGGTAAGTTTGAAAATTGTAATCCCTGCCGAAAGCAAGAAAATAGCAATTATCACTAAAAGAATATAGAGATAAAACAAAGGCAATCTAAGTCCCAGGATATACGGTTGCTTGTTAACGTTTTTGTATACTCTATATGATTTCATCAACCTGCCATTATAAAATTGACCATCCCTTGCTGGAGATCAGGGACAAACAGAAAAATTCGGAAATATTGAATTAAAAATGATGTAACTAATCAGTACTTAAAGTGAACTAGAGTTTGGAGTGCCTAATGTTAAAAATAAAGTGTTATTAACAATATGGTCCACGAAATAAATATTTTTGATTTTTATAAGGATGATATTTTTCAGAAACACATACATATTAACAATTATTATTTTAGTATTTGATAAATAGACGATTACGTTCTTTAATATATTGGATTTCAGGGTTAGTTTTGTAGCACAAGTTATGAAAACATCTGATCAAATTATCATCGAAGAACTGAAGCGCATTGTTTTGATGCAGGCGAAAGAAATTACTCGATTGATGACACGAATCGATATTCTTGAAAGAGAGTTGGCATGGTACGCAACAATAAAAGACAGCAACAATAGCTCTATGCCACCTTCTAAAGATGAGAACAGGCCACCACGTACGAGCAGTCTTCGAGAGAAAGGTAATCGTAAAGCGGGAGGACGACCGGGACATGAAGGGAAAACATTGGAGATGACAGAAAACCCAGATGAGATTATTGAGCATCCTTCGTGTTTTTGTCCAGAGTGCGGGAGAGATGTGAGTGATCTGCCTTTTTAGTTTTGTGGAAAGCAACAGGTTATTGATATCCCCACAATCAAACAAATAATAACTGAACACCGGGTTTATCGGTGCAAGTGTACCTGTGGAAATGTGGTAGAGAGTGGCTTCCCTGTTGGTGTTGATAATCCGGTCAAATATGGTAAATATATTGAAACTCTCATTGGTTATCTTAGCGTCAGACAATACCTTCCGTTTAAAAGACTTCAGGAGATGCTGAATGACATCTTTAAGGTTCAGATTAGTGAAGGGGGATTGCATTGGTTGTTAAACCGATAGGCATCTAAAGGGGTTGATGCCTATGAAATGATCCGGCAGAATGTACTGCATAGCCGGGTTATTGGCACAGATGAAACAGGTGTAAAAATCAATGGGAAAAAGCATTGGTTCTAGACATGGCAAAACAATCGTGCTACTTATATTGCGGCTTCTACCAACAGGGGAACAACTACGATTAATGAAAATATGAGCGAAATATCTCAGAAAGCTGTACTTGTTCACGATTGCTGGAAAGCTCACTTTCAAACCCCGGCGATGAAACATCAGTTGTGCACGGCTCATCTGGAATGTGAAACCAAATACCTGGAGGAGAGTTACAAAGTATCCTGGCCGGTAAGATTCAGAGTCCTGCTCAGGGAGGCACAAAAACTTAAAAAACAATTTGCTCCTGCTGATTATTATTATCCAAATCAGCTTCGCACTCATTTGGAAAAAGAGTTGGACAATTTGTTGTCCGAACCGTTGGAGCCAAAACATAAAGAGATGATTGCTTTTCAAAAGCAAATTACCAAGTATCGGGATCATGTCTTTACCTTTCTCTATCATCCAACTGTACCTCCTGATAATAATGGTTCGGAAAGAGCCATACGAAATGTTAAGGTTAAACAAAAAATATCCGGACAGTTCAAAATATTGAGTGCTGCCGAAAACTTCGCCATCCTGAGATCCATTATTGACACTGCCATAAAAAATAATCAAAATGTGTTACAAGTTTTAAATGTCATCGCCGAATATAAAAGAAACTGAGTTATTCAATAAATTTTAACTTTAGGCACTTTGGGCACTCCAAACTCTAGGCACTGATTAATTACGCTCTTTTTAATTATAATAGTATTTTTGTATCCTGCATTATCAGCATTATCAAATGGATATCCTCTTTACAGATGCCCTGAAACTCAGAAGGCCAAATGTCTTTAACGTAATGGTAAAACCCATAGGGCCAATATGTAATTTAAATTGCACTTATTGCTACTATCTGGAAAAGAAAAAGCTTTTTCCGGGTAAGAACGACTTCAGGCTAGGGGAGGAGCTTCTGGAGAATTTCATTAAACAATACATCAGAACACAGCAGGTGCCTGTAGTAACATTTACTTGGCAGGGAGGCGAACCGACACTACTGGGACTGGATTATTTCATAAAGGTTATTGAACTTCAGAAGAAATATTCAGATGGGAAAAAAATTGAGAACGCCTTTCAAACCAACGGGACAAGACTAAACGATGACTGGTGTAAGTTCTTTAAAGATAATAATATACTGGTAGGTATCTCAATCGATGGTGAAGAACATAACCACGACCACTACAGAAGGACTAATTCGGGAAGACAAACCTTTAAAAGGGCAATGAAAG
>PLLX01000278.1:16898-17131 GCA_003141415.1 Bacteroidales bacterium | reverse complement strand
GCGATAACCAGTATCACCTATGCAACTACAGGAGCAACCGGCGCAACAGTGACGGGACTACCTGCAGGAGTAACAGGGACATGGCTGGCCAATGTTGTAACTATCAGTGGTACTCCGACAGCATCAGGGCCATTTACCTATACAGTCACACTGACAGGCGGTTGTGGAGTAATAACGACAACAGGAACCATAACGGTAACAGCTGATAATACAGTTAATCTCACTTCAGCAGC
>PLLX01000278.1:0-16819 GCA_003141415.1 Bacteroidales bacterium | reverse complement strand
GCATCAGGACCATTTACCTATACGGTTACCCTTACAGGCGGTTGCGGAGTAATAACGACAACAGGAACAATAACTGTTGCCATATCTCTTCCTGTCAGTGTTTCAATAACGGCTGATGTTAACCCGGTATGTGCCGGGACAACAGTTAACTTCACAGCCACTCCGACTAATGGAGGGACAACACCGGCATACCAGTGGTATAATGGTGCGACAGCTGTAGGTACAGACAGTCCTACTTATTCATATATACCTGCCAGCGGCGATGTTATCACTGTAGTTCTGACATCGAATGAAACATGTCAGAGTGGTGGTCCGGCTACTTCCAATATGATTACTATGAAAGTTAATCCATTACCGACAGTAACCACCTCGAAGGTAGATGTTGCATGTTTCGGCGGAACAACTGGAACAGCTACAGCTTTGCCGGCTGGTGGAACAGGTGTTTATACCTATNNCAGGTACATATATTGTAACTGTTGCTGATGGAAACAGTTGTACTGCAACAGCCAGCGCAATTATTACAGAACCGGCTACAGCACTATCAGGTAGTGTTACCTCTCAGACAAATGTTTCTGTTCCGGGAGGAAATGATGGCAGCATTGTAGTTGCCGGAGCTGGCGGAACTTCGCCATATCAATACAAAATCGGATCGGGAGTTTATCAGATTTCCGGTGCCTTCGGAACACTTTCTGCCGGATCATATACCGTCACTGTACAGGATATTAACCTCTGTACCTTTGATGTTGCTATAATAATTACGGAACCTGCTGCTACGTTATCGGGGAGTATTTCATCACAAATTAACGTTGCATGTTTTGGTACCTCTACCGGAAGCGTAATAGTGACGGGTTCCGGTGGAGTGCCTCCTTATAAATATAGTCTGAATGCCGGAACTTATCAGGTTTCAGATACATTTGGATCATTAGCTGCTGGTATTTATACCATAACAATCAGAGATGCTGTTTTAAGTACATTTGATGTAAGTGTTACAATTACGCAGCCTGCTTCATCTGTGGGAGGATCAATAACTTCTCAGACTGATGTTCTCTGTTTTGGCGGCAAAACAGGAAGCGTTACGGTAGCCGGTTCAGGAGGAGTATCACCGTACCAATATAAATTGGGAGCTGGATCTTATCAGGCATCAGGTATCTTTGGAACTCTATTGGCGGGTTCATTTACTGTAACAGTTCAGGATGCAAATCTTTGTACTTTTGATGTTCCAGTGACTATCAGTCAGCCTCCAACAGTACTATCCGGAAGTATCACAAGTCAGACTAATGTTTCATGTTTTGGATTGACTGATGGTTCGATTACTGTGACCGGTTCTGGTGGAATTTCTCCGTATATGTACAGTCTGAATGGTGGAACATTCCAGGTTTCTGGTACATTTAACAATCTTGCCGGTACAACGAATACAATAACTGTTCAGGATGCAAATCTATGTACGGCGAACGTACCAGCAACAATTGTTGAACCTGCAGCAATTTTAATTGTCGGTGTTCCAGTACCTGCTTCTTGTCCTGATGTTCCCGACGGCTCAATAACACTCACAATCACAGGTGGGACACAGCCTTACAATATGATTTGGTCTGATGGTGTTATTACCCCGGGACGTCAGAATATTGCTGGCGGAACCTACAGCGTAGTTGTTACTGACAAAAATGGATGTGCTTCCTCACAGGTTGTTGTAGTTGGTATTGCAGCTTCTGCTCAGTGTATTGAAATACCAACTATTATAACACCGAACAATGATGGTGTTAATGATACCTGGCAGATTAAGAATATCGATTTGTTTCCGAATGCTGAAGTCTTTGTTTTTACAAGGTGGGGTAAGCTTGTATTCCATAGCAAAAACTTAGCTGCGAACCCATGGAATGGTACATTTGAAGGGACGCTCTTGCCAACAGATTCGTATCATTATGTTCTGCATCTTAACGATGGATCTAAACCCAGATCGGGTGTGATAAGTATAATCAGATAATAATTACTATATTTCGAATATTATATGAGGTATCTAAGAATTATATTGCAGGCGATTGTTCTTGGCTTAGGTTTTGGAACAGCCTTTTCACAGCAGGTCCCCATGTACAGCCAGTACATAATGAACGGATTTCTGATTAACCCGTCATTCGCGGGTCGCGACGGCTATACTACTGTTAATCTTACAGTTAGAGAGCAATGGGTCGGAATGTCGGGAGCACCAAGCACTTATGCTGCAAGTTTTCAGACCCGTATCCTCAAAAATAGTTTCATATCCAAATCCACAGCGGTAAGGAAGAAGATTGTTAAACCTACCAAAGGAGGTAAGGTGGGTCTGGGTGGATATATATTCAATGACAACAATGGTATTATGCATCGAACCGGATTTTCTCTTGCTTATGCTTACCATATTTCTATGGGACGAACCGGGGGAATACCGAATGACCTTTCTTTTGGACTTGCAATGACCGCTTATCAATTTGCAGTTAATATGGATAATAAGGTTTTAAATAATCCTGATGATCCATTGCTGAATTCATATGACAGGTCGGTCTTCATCCCGGATTTCAGCTTTGGAGCGAGCTTCACTACTTCAAGGTACTATGTCGGATTTGCAATGACTAATTTACTCAGAGGATCATTATTAATTGCTGATACATCAAAAAACAAAACAACTCAACTTGGCAATTATTATCTGACTGGCGGTATTAAGTTTCCATTATCATTGGATTGGACTATTGAACCATCTGCATTCATTAAAGCTTCAGATATGTTTTTTAAGTCGGCCCAGATGGATCTTACCGCGAGGGCATATTATAAAGATGACTATTGGGCAGGAGTGTCCTGGAGAACCGGTGATGCTATCATAGCTATGGTAGGTTTAAAATATGACAGATTTTATTTTGCTTATGCCTTCGATTTTACACTAACAGATATCCGATTGCAAAGTTTTGGAACTCATGAACTCTCACTTGCAGTCAAATTTGGAGAGAGCGCCAGAAGATACCGCTGGATAAATGCATATTAAAATTTGAGATAAATTGGGAGGCTGATTTCATATCAGCCTCATCTTTTTCAGTAAGATTTATGTCTAAAGGGATTTTTCCAGGTAGATTATTTGCCCTTTCGCTGCTTACTCTTATTTTCAATTCGGGCAATTCCCAGGTTGTTATATCGCAACCCGTGAGGGTTATGTTTTATAACGTAGAGAACCTCTTTGATATTTATAATGACTCTCTTACAGATGATAATGAATTTCTCCCTGATGGTTTGATGAGATGGAACTTAACCAGGTATAATAAAAAAATTAATTCACTTTATAAAACAATTATTGCAGCAGGGGAATGGGATCCACCTGCTGTTATTGCTTTCTGTGAGATAGAAAACAGGAAAGTACTTGAAGATCTTATTTATGGCACATATTTGTCGAAATTTAATTATAGTATTATTCATGAGGAATCACCGGATAGAAGAGGTATAGATGTTTGCCTCATTTACAGAAAAAAAATTGCCGAGATTATTTGCTATTCTTACTGGATCCCGGCGAAAATAAAACGGAAGGAATTTAATACAAGAAGCGTACTATATGCTAAACTTCTAATCAACGCCGATACTATTCATCTTATTGTAAATCATTGGCCTTCAAGAAGAGGAGGTGTACTGGCCAGTGAAAATTTCAGACTTCAAATTGCATCTATGGTAAGAGAAAAAGTCGATTCCATAGTTAAAATAAACCCTTCAGGGGAAAGGATAATTATTTTAGGAGACTTTAACGCAACACCTGATGACCAGGCTATTAATTCATTGATCAGCTCCAATGAATCAACCAATTCCATGATAAATCTTTCTGACAGGCTTGATGAGAAGGGCCTTGGAACATATCGCTATATGGGGACGTGGGAGATGATTGACCAGGTTATTGTTTCAAAGGGACTTTTGTCAGATAAAGAAGGAATATATACAGAGCCAAATCTGTTAAGGATTTTCAAACCGGATTTTCTATTAAAAAAAGACCCTAAATATCCAGGGTACAGTCCGTTTTCAACATATCGTGGTTATAAATATCAGGGTGGGTTTAGCGATCATCTCCCTGTAATTCTCGATCTTAAAGTAAGGTGACCTGGTCAACCGGAGTAAGCCCAAGTTCCACTCCTTTTTCAATCATCAGCTTTCTGGCAGCTTCATGCTCATTCGGGATTACGCCATCAAGTATAGCATCCCTGATTGCATTTTTAATTACACCAACCTTTTTACCAGGTTTTATTCCAAAAGTTGAGATAATCTCACCCCCATCAACAGGCGGTTGGAAATTTCTGACAGCGTCCTTTTCTTCAATCTCTTTGAGTTTTATTCTTACAAGTTTGAAGTTTTCAAGATGTTTGGTTTTTTTTGATTCATTCTTTGATGTTATATCGGCCTCGCATAATATCATAAGATCGTCAATATCATCGCCGGCTTCAAATAACAATCTCCTGACTGCTGAATCTGTAACCAAATCCTGAGACAATGCTATTGGCCTGAGATGCAGGTCAACTATTTTCTGAACATATTTCATCTTTTCATTCAGCGGAAGCTTTAATTTTCTGAAAATATCCGGAATCATTTTGGAGCCAATAAATTCGTGCCCATGAAATGACCATCCTGTATCCGGCTGGTATTTTTTTGTGACAGGTTTGGCAATATCATGAAGCAGCGCGGCCCATCTCAGCCATAGATTATCAGTATTTTTACTGATATTATCAAGAACTTTTATGGAATGATGAAAATTGTCCTTATGTGCTTTCCCCTCTTTTGTCTCAACTCCTTTAAGATTATCAAGTTCCGGGAGAATTATTCTGAGCAAGCCTGCTTTTTCCAGAAGAATGAAACCTTTGGAAGGATGAGAACACATTATTATTTTATTAAGTTCAGTCACAATCCTTTCAGATGATACAATCTTTATTCTCTCCGCATTTTCTTTTATTGAATTAAAAGTGTTCTCCTCAATTGAAAAATTAAGCTGGCTGGCAAACCTTATAGCTCTCATCATCCTTAACGGATCATCCGAAAATGTTCTGTCTGGTTCGAGAGGAGTTCTGATTATTTTCTTCTTCAGGTCATCGATGCCTCCAAAGGGATCTAATAACTCCCCAAATGTCTCTCTATTTATGCTAATTGCCAGGGTGTTAATAGTGAAGTCCCTCCTTTTCTGATCATCTTCGAGAGTCCCGTCTTCAACAACGGGTTTCCTCGAATTTCTGTCATACGACTCCTTCCTTGCACCCACAAACTCGATTTCATATTCGTGATTCCGAAACATTGCAGTTCCAAATTTTTTGAAGATACTGACTTTTATACCGGGATGTATCTTTCTTGCTGCTTTCTGTGCTATTTCAATACCGCTTCCTATGACAACAATATCAATATCCTTATCGGGGTGGTCTCTTTTTAATAGACAATCCCTTACCCAGCCTCCTATAACATATGCTTGTACATTCTCCGAAGTAACCACAGATGAAAGTATCTCGAAAATATTGTCATTAAGACATATATTCATATATAGATATGACAATTTGTTTTATATTCATGACAAAGTTACTATTAATACTCAATTATAATCTAATATTGATATTTACAGTTTATTGGCATAAAGATTGACTTGTTTGTAAACAAACACAATATCTATATGTTTATTAAAAAAAAATGATATGATAGAGCATCTGACTAAAGAGACATTTTTGAATAAAGTATTCAATTATGAAAAGAACAAAGCATGGAAATTTGAAGGGGAAAAGCCTTGTATAATTGATTTTTATGCTGATTGGTGTGGCCCTTGCAAAGTTGTAGCTCCGGTTCTGGAGGACCTGGCGAAAGATTTTGATGGAAAGATTAATGTATTCAAAGTAGATACCGAGGAAGAACAGGAACTTGCGTCAGTTTTTGGTATAAGAAATATTCCTTCATTTTTATTTGTTCCTGCAGAGGGTCAACCACAGATGGCAATGGGGGCACTTCCAAAGGAGACTTTCGTGAAAGCATTCAAGGATGTACTTGGCGTAGAAAAATAAACAATTCGTCAAAAATTGATATTTCTTTATTAAATAAACAGGGAAAAGTGAAACATTTTATGTCTCATAAACGTTTAACAGCACAGAAGCTAGTAAATTAGGTTATAAGGGTTTTTTTCATGGATTTAGGTTTAGGGTAGTAAAGTAGTAAATCAGGACTTAGGTCCTGATTTATTTTTATAGCAGGTCCTTAAATATACTATTGATCTCCTCCTCAGTTGACCTTAGTTTTTTCTGACACTCTTTAATAAGATCAGAAGCGCGTTTTACTTCTACTGACAGCTTATCTATATCCAGATCGCCGCTCTCAATATTATGCAGAATATTTTCTATCTCAACCACTGCATTATTAAATGAGAATTCTTTTTTAGCCATATTTTTAAGTATTAAAAATTATTCTTTCTCCCTATCACCCTTTCTCCCTTTCTTCTCCAATACCCTGCTTCTTAAATTTCCTTCATAGAGTTGTGTATCAATAAGATCGTCTTTTTTTATCTGTTCTGTGTTCTTCAATATCATGCCATTAATTGTTGTAATTGAGAAACCTCGCTGAAGTATGTTTTCGGGATTAAGGAGTTGTAAAGTGCTCTCTAAACCTTTCATCCTGACATTGTTTACACTCAGACAATTAATTGTGCCGGTAATAAGTCTATGACCGTTCCTTTTTAACATTATATCTTTTCCGGAAGCAAGAGATTTGGCTGCCGAGGAAAGTCTTGTTTCCTGATTTGACGGAATTAGACCAGCTCTGATAATTAATTCCTTACCAATATTTATTATTTCAATTATTTCTGCTGAAAGCTTATCTTTTATATCCGACATCATTATTCGTGCAAGAGGAAATAATTTGATTCCTAATGTTTCAATCCTGTTTTTGTTTTTTTCAATAATAATCCGCGAGGCACCAATAATCTCAGAACTCATCTCAACAATATGATTTTCTGCAAATGATACATAATCAATTAGAAAATCTGCAACTGCTGTTGGCGTTTTCAGGGACCTGTTTGCTACCATATCAGTGATGGTTACATCCTTGTCATGCCCTATCCCGGTAATTACAGGCAAAGGAAACTGTGTGACATGATACGCAATATTATAACTGTCAAACCAGCTTAGGTCAGATTGTGAGCCTCCGCCTCTGATAATCACAACCAGATCAAATAAATGGGAGTTTAAGGCAATCTTGTCAAGCGCGCTTATTACACCCTGCTCGGTTTCCGTCCCCTGTAATGAAGTTTCGATCAATGCAGTATAAAATACGTATCCAAAACTATTACTTTTAAGATGGTTTATAAAATCCGAATATCCGGCTGCGTTTTTTGAAGAAATAACAGCTATTCTTTGCGGAACAGCTGGAAATTTGAGCTCCTTATTCATTGAAAACACGCCTTCCTGCTCAAGCTTTTTTATCACCAGCTGACGTCTTATAGCCATTTCGCCTAGTGTAAATGCAGGATCGATATCTGATATTATGAGGCTCAACCCATATAATTCATGATATTCAACCTTTGTTTTTACAAGTATTTTGAGTCCTTCTCTGAGAGACTCTCCTGTAATATTTTCAAAAAATGCTTTGAGGAACCTGTAGCGATTACTCCAGATTATTGCCTTTACCCTTGCCCTGACATTTTTCTCCTCCGGATGTTTTTCAATTAGTTCAAGGTAACAATGCCCGGCAGTATTCTCTTTAAGTTCTGATATTTCAGCCATTACCCAGTATGAATCAGGTAAAGACAGATATAAAGAATCTCTAATGATCACCTGTAATTCGGTCAATGAAACTTTTTCAGTCATGATCAGTCATTTAGTTTAATAATCTTCAGAACATTTTTTTCTGACCCATTTATTACTCTTAAAAAATATACTCCCTGTGCCTTATGCTGTAATTCTGATATAATTAAACTTCTACCTGCATAACTTGTAAAGTCTTGTCTGAAAATTAATTTCCCGGTCATTGAAATTAACTCAATTGTGACTTTTTCAGGGGGAGATGGAAAAATAATTTCAAAATTCCCGGTTGTGGGATTTGGACTTACTATTATTCCTTTTTCCGGAATTTTTAAGAATAAATTTTGAAGTTTAGTCAGAACAAGTAGAATGTCAGGAATTCCATAACCATAAAGCGAATCGGGGTAGTTATATCTGTCGGCACTGGAATGGAGCGCCCCAATGATGTCGCTGTTGAGAGCCCGGGGTACAGCCTGCATAAGACATGCTGCCATTCCGCTTAAGATAGGACATGAAAAAGATGTGCCGCTTGATCTGCCGATTGAACTATCGGATGTTTGAACGGGAACACTAACCCCCATAGCAACATTATCAGGCTTAATCCTGCCATCGGCCGATGGCCCTGCTGAAGAGAAATCTGAAATAATCTTATTTCCGTCGACAGCACCTACAGCCACCACACTGTCACCATCTGATGGGAAGATTATTCTCTTCCAGGCCGTATTCCTTTCATTCCCGGCACTATTGACCACAAGAATTCCTTTTGAAGCCGCTATATCAGCTACTCTTGTCACGAAGGCTGTGTTCCCGTCGAGATCGGAGTATTTGTAATTAAGAGTTGGATCATCAAAATTGAAGTATCCCAGAGATGAGGAAATTATGTCAGCTCCTGCGCTATCTGCAAACTCAGCACCTGCCGCCCAAAAGTCTTCTTCACAGGGGAACTCAGACTCTACATCTTCAGTTTTAAGAAGCAGGAAATCAGCGCCGGGAGCAGTTCCTTCAATCTGACCGGGTACTTTTCCTGCCAGAACTGAAAGAACAGCTGTACCATGTGCACTGGAATTATAAACTGATTTATTGTTTTTTACAAAATCATATGTCGTCTTAACTCCATTCCTTAACCGAAGACCAGTTAATGAGGATATATTGTCAGCATTTATAAAACCTCCGTCAAGTATTGCTATCAGAACATCCTTCCCATCGTATCCTGAAACATGCAGCTGATAACCGTTAATCATCGTAATAGGCAGGTCGAAAGAAGGAAGGTCAGACTGAATTACCTGAAAATTGAGTTTGTTATTATAGCTGTTCTTTTTTCCAGGAGTTTTTACAGGTTTAATATCGCTTACAAATGGTAAACTAAGAAGTATTTTTATATTAAATGCAGATTGCGATTTGAAAAGCGCTGTGTTCATCCATTTTGAAGTAGAATGAAGTTTTAAACCTAAAAGTGATATCTGATTCAGGTAACTCCTGTCAACAGGAAGATCCCTTATATCGGGTACCTGAATTCCGGCTTTTTGTCTTCGTACAAGAGCTCTGGATGAAAGAAGATCCGATGCTGAATATTTACTTGTCACATTGTCTCCTTTGTCTCTAAGATAGACCCTGTAAAAATAGGGATAGGTTGGTTCTTGTCCATGCAAAAAAAAAGTTATGGATAGTAGCAACAGAGTAAATATTATTTTGACTCTATTCCGGTTCGAATAATTTAAAGTCTTCATTACCTAATGACTCCGTTATTTTCCGGGTCGGCAATTTTCCCCTTGTTTTTCTCTAGAGAGTCTAAAAAGTCAGATTCATCAATATCCATCTGGCGATCTTTTGTAACTCCTTCCAGGTATTCTAATTTGTATTTAATAGTCCCGTCATTTTTATAAATAAACCACAGGCCATCCCTGGAATCATTTTTGTATTGTCCTGAAAATTCGATACTGCCATTTTCAGACCACACTTCAAATTTGCCATTGATTTTGCCATCCAGATAATTAGATTTCAGGCAGACAGCCCCTGAGGGGTAATATTGGGTCCATTCTCCCCGCTTTACATCGTTTAAGTATGTGAGTCTTTCAGCTATTGTACTATCGGGATAGAATTTAAGAGAAAGCCCGTTTTTGAGATTTTTTGAGTAATATTCTTCGGATATCAGATACCCATTTGTAATAGCAGAGAAAAATTGCCATTTGCCCTCTTTCATCTGGCCGATGTAAGATCCTTTCGAGGATATATTTCCATTTGGGTGGTAAAATGTTGCAATCGCCTTTTTGCCATCATCACTGTAAATAAGAACGGACTTTATAGATTGATTTTCAAAATATCTTTTGAACTCGCCAACAGGATGATCATCCTTAAAATAACCATCATACATGGTAATTTCATTGGGATATTTTTTAATCCAGTGCCCCTGTTTTCTTCCCTGTTGGTCAGTTATATTAATATGTGTTTCGGTCTGGCCTGCTGTACCGATTGAAATAGCTAAAAGAGAGGCTGTTATAAATAATTTAAGATTCATATTCAGGAAACGCCAAATTTCATATAAAAGTACAAAAAATCGCCCATGATTTCTAATAATGAAATATTTGCCATTAAATTGTCCTTTTGTCTGTTTTCTCTTTATGTTAATTTGATTTTTACTTTGTGATCCATTGTGGTTTAATGAATTAGCTTTTTCCACAAATTTACACAAAGGTTATCACCAAGGTTCACAAAGGGCTTAATAGAGATGGCTAACTTTAAAAAGAGAATAAAAAAAGAGGTTGGGAAAATTCCAACCTCTTATAATTAAGAAAATCATTAATTATTTTACCTCTTCAAAGTCAACGTCTGTCACCTCTTCATTCCCCGATTTCGTATCCTTACCGGATGGTTGTTCAGCACCGGGTTGAGTTGTTGTCTGTCCTGAATTCTGGGCTGTTTTGTACATCTCTTCTGAAGCGACCTGCCATACTGAATTTAACTCTGCAAGAGCTTTATCGATTGCATCAACATCCTGCGACTTGTGTGCTTCCTTAAGCTTGGCAAGGGCGGTTTCAATTGCAGGTTTCTTATCGGCAGGAAGCTTATCGCCAAATTCCCTAAGTTGTTTCTCGGTTGTAAAGATCATACTGTCAGCAGTATTAACCTTGTCAACTTTTTCCTTTGCTTTATTATCAGCTTCAGCATTGGCTTTAGCTTCTTCTCTCATTCTCCTGATTTCATCATCATTCAATCCTGAGGAGGCTTCGATCCTGATTCTCTGTTCTTTACCCGTGCCTCTGTCCTTAGCTGCCACGTGTAAAATCCCATTTGCATCAATGTCAAAACTTACCTCAATCTGAGGAACACCTCTTGGGGCAGGTGGCAGACCGTCGAGATGGAACCGTCCGATAGTTTTATTACCGGTTGCCATAGGTCTTTCACCCTGAAGAACATGTATCTCCACAGATGGCTGGCTATCTGCAGCAGTTGTAAACACTTCTGTTTTCTTGGTTGGAATCGTAGTGTTCGATTCAATTAATTTAGTCATTACTCCACCCATTGTCTCGATACCAAGTGATAATGGAGTAACATCAAGCAGCAGAACATCTTTTACTTCTCCGGTAAGCACACCGCCTTGTATAGCAGCTCCAACAGCCACAACTTCGTCGGGATTGACACCCTTGGATGGTACCTTCCCAAAGAATTTTTCAACAAGTTGCTGAATTGCCGGGATACGGGTAGAACCTCCTACAAGAAGAACCTCATTTATATCTGATACTGTAAGACCAGAATCTTTCAGGGCTATCCTACAAGGTTCGATGCAAGCCTGGATCAGTTTATCACAAATCTTTTCAAAATTTGCCCGTGTGAGGGTTTTCACAAGATGCTTTGGAATTCCATCTACAGGCATAATGTAAGGAAGATTAATCTCCGTCGTTGTAGCACTAGAAAGTTCGATTTTGGCTTTCTCGGCAGCTTCTTTAAGTCGTTGCAGTGCCATCGGATCCTTTCTCAGATCAACACCTTCTTCTTTGAGAAACTCGTCTGCCATCCAGTCAATTATCAGATGATCAAAATCGTCACCTCCCAAATGAGTATCTCCATTTGTAGATTTGACTTCAAAGACCCCATCTCCAAGTTCAAGAATTGAGATATCGAAAGTTCCGCCTCCAAGATCAAACACAGCAATTTTAAGATCCTGTGACTTCTTGTCGAGACCATATGCCAGAGAAGCGGCGGTCGGCTCATTAATGATTCTTTTGACATTCAGTCCGGCTATTTCACCTGCCTCTTTTGTTGCCTGGCGCTGTGAATCGCTGAAATATGCCGGAACTGTAATAACAGCATCAGTTACTTCCTGTCCGAGATAATCTTCAGCAGTCTTTTTCATCTTTTGAAGTATCATTGCAGAAATCTCCTGAGGAGAATACAGACGATTATCAATCTTCACCCTGGGAGTATTATTGTCACCTTTAACAACAGTATATGATACCCTTTTAATCTCTTTTGTAACTTTATCATAGGGCTCACCCATAAACCTTTTGATCGAGAAAACAGTCTTTTTTGAATTGGTGATAGCCTGTCGTTTAGCAGGATCCCCAACTTTACGTTCTCCGTTTTCAACGAATGCAACTATTGAAGGTGTAGTTCTCTTCCCCTCGCTGTTGGGGATCACAACAGGTTCATTACCTTCCATTACTGCAACACAAGAATTTGTTGTTCCCAGATCAATTCCAATTATTTTTCCCATTTTATAATAATTTTAAAAATTTCATTTTGATATTATGAACAGACCCCCGGTTTGTCTGAGAGTGTTCAATCGTTTCTATTAAAAATTTATACTATGATGAGTAAGCAATGATTATGCCATTAAAGATTTCAGTGATTTTTATGACAAAACGACAGGATATCTGATTGGGGCTGCCAATTTAAAAAGATGACAATACGAAGATGTATCATCCAATTCAAATCTGTAACTTTGCCTTTATAAATCAACACATTTATTATTATGCCAATACATAAATCTGTTAGAAGGATCACAACTCATGTTTTGAATGAGATGAAGCTTAAAGGTGAAAAAATTGCTATGCTGACAGCTTATGACTATTCCATCGCAAAAATACTTGATGAAGCTGAGATAGATGTAATTCTGGTTGGTGATTCTGCCTCGAATGTAATGGCAGGTTTTGATACTACACTGCCTATTACGCTTGATAATATGATTTATCATGCCGCCTCTGTTGTCAGGGCAGTTAAGAGAGCCCTTGTTGTTGTGGATCTGCCATTCGGTACTTATCAGGGAAATTCAAAGGAGGCATTGGTTTCATCAATCAGGATCATGAAGGAGACCGGAGCTCATGCTGTTAAACTTGAGGGAGGTCTGCAGGTCGTTGAATCAATAGAAAGGATCCTGTCAGCAGGAATTCCGGTGATGGGACATCTGGGTCTGACACCACAGGCTATTCATAAATTCGGGACTTATGTTGTCAGGGCCAAGGAAGAAGAAGAGGCTCGCAGACTTATGGAAGATGCAAGGTTACTTGAACAGACAGGTTGTTTTGCCATAGTACTTGAAAAAATACCGGCTAAACTGGCAGAAGAAGTTACGAACAGCCTGAAAATACCTCTGATAGGAATAGGTGCCGGAGGAAAGACTGACGGACAGGTACTTGTTCTGCATGATATGCTCGGTATAACGCAGGAATTCTCTCCCCGTTTTCTACGGAGATACCATAACCTTTATGCAGAAATAAAAGGTGCTGTACAGGCTTATATTACTGATGTAAGATCACAGGACTTTCCAAACGAAAAGGAGCAGTATTAACAAAATCTGAAATGGCTGAAATACTTTACGAAGACAATCATATTATTGCTGTTTATAAAAGATCTTCTGACCTGGCTCAGGGGGACAAAACAGGTGATGTCCCTTTGGATGCCGAAATTAAAAAGTATATAGCTGAAAAGTACAAAAAACCGGGAGAAGTTTTTCTGGGTGTCGTTCACAGGCTCGATCGGCCTGTGAGCGGGATAATGCTTTATGCACGAACATCCAAAGCACTTTCAAGACTAAATGAGATGTTTAAAATGAAGCAGGTTAAAAAGATATACCTGGCAATTGTTAAAGAACGACCACCCGAAGATGAAGCTACAATAACCCATTTTCTTAAGAAGAATGAGATCCAAAACAAAACATACGTATATGATAATGAGGTAAAAGGATCAAAAGAGGCAAGTCTGACCTATAGACTTAAAGGAAGATCAGAAAAATATTATCTACTTGAAGTTGAACTTCATTCCGGAAGGCACCACCAGATAAGAGCTCAGCTGGCGAAAATAGGATGCCCCGTCAAAGGTGATCTGAAATATGGTTTTGCTCGATCGAATGAAGATGGTGGAATTAGTCTTTTTGCACGCAGGCTGGAGTTTATTCATCCTGTAAAGAAGGAAGCGGTTACTATTATAGGCCATTTTCCTGAAGGCGATATCTGGTCGGTTTTTATGGATTCTATCGCATAAAAAAATGAGCCGGAAGACCCGGCTCATTTTCTGGAATTGAAAAAACTAAACTGAGCGGAATTGTTATTTCTTAATTATCTTTTTTGATTCAACTTTTACTGTCTCCTTTTTTTCTGTTCCTTCACCGTTTACACCAAGCTTGTTTTCAATTTCCTTTACCAGCTCTTTTGTCTTGGTTTCATCATTGCCTTCTACTGTCACTACCATACCATCCTTTGCAATAACATATTTGGTTTTCTCTATTGTTGAATCGTTATCATCGTATCTTCCTGTGTGAGTTTCCGAAATTCTATAGTAAGTAACCTCATTGTCATCACCGGCTTTTCTCAATTCCGTGGAATCTGTACCGATCACAGTCACCTCTTTCATTTCATTGACGTTGTCCTTTCCATTTGATGAATAAGTTACAATATAATGCTCTTTACCTTTATGATGCCTTAAATCCGCTTCCTCACCCGGATGTTTAACATATATGACCGAACCATCCTTGAGCATTAACGAGTCGGGTCCGGGACTGCCTTTAAATACTGTATCAATAACAACCTTTGTTCCTGAGCCATCGTCTACTATAATTTTGATCCTTTGTTCACTTTTCTTATCCTGTCCCAAAGCAAGTGAGAATGATATCATCAGGATAAACAATGCAGTATAAATAATCATAAAAATTCTTTTCATGACAGGGTTATTAATTTTATAAAGGTTCAAAATTACTCTTATGCAGGTATTTCACAGTTAATATTCGGTTAATAAGCGTTAATGAAAAGTTAAATACTTCTTTATTAACGACTTTATGATTTATTTTTGTATCATGAACAGGAAGAAATTCACCGGTCTGATATTAATGATGTTGCTATCAATAATCGGCATTATCTGGGTACAGATCGTGTGGATCAGGAATGCAGTAGGAATTATGAATGAAGGTTTTAATAATGCTGTAAGTCAGAGTCTAATTAATACTGCAAATACCATCGAATCTTCCAGGAAGATGAACTTTTTTAATAACTTCATGCCTATTGAGCCGCTTTCTTTCAGTAATTCTACGGATGATGTTACAGGCTATCTGAGTATCGGAACTTATTCTTCAACCCCGGGAAATAAATTAAGTTTAAGGATTACTAACCAGTCAGTTACGGGAGGTATTGATACAGGCAAAGTTACAACGGTTAACAAATCTTACATAATCACAAATGATAATTCAATCGTTTCTGATTCAGTTACATATGTGGTTTCTTCTCCGGATAAATCAGGTAAGTTAAACATCATTAGAAAAGGTGATGACTTCACTACAAATTCCAGAGCCTCGTATATAAGACAAAATGAATTCCTCAATTGGGTTAAAAAAAGATCGAGTGAGTTTCAGAACATGAGCAACCAGATGGTAAATGAGATTTACCAGTGGGAGAAGACGCTTGAACTTGACAATAAGGAGATTGATTATACTCTAAAACAGACCCTGGCGTTCAGCGGAATACAGACTCCTTATGAATATGCGATAATCAAAAACGGGGTTGTCCAGGATGGTACATATAAAAAATCGCAAAAGAGTGATTTCCTGAAAAGTAAGTATGTGGTCAGATTGTTTCCCGACAATATTATCAGACAGGACCTTATTCTGTCAGTAATTTTTCCTGAACGAACCAATTATGTTCTTGGATCTATGGTTTGGATACTTGGAGGTTCAATGCTCTTCTCTCTTTTCATACTGGCAACTTTTGCGTTGAGTCTCTATTTTATTATACGACAGAAGAAAATTTCGGAGATGAAATCCGATTTCATTAATAATATGACTCATGAGTTTAAAACTCCTATTGCCACTATCTCCCTTGCAGCTGATACCATAAC
This sequence comes from Bacteroidales bacterium, assembly GCA_003141415.1. Lineage (GTDB taxonomy): Bacteria > Bacteroidota > Bacteroidia > Bacteroidales > VadinHA17 > LD21. The sequence goes on along the minus strand of PLLX01000278.1, from coordinate 746 downwards.
TAATTCAAAAGTAATTAATGATGAGACCAGTATCAGACATTTCATCGGTATGATCAAAAAAGAAAACAGCAGGATGAATAAGAAGGTGGAAACTATATTGCAGATTGCATCACTGGATAAAAAGGAGATAGAATTCAGGTACGAAAATGTATCAATACATACTATTATTGAACATGCTGTTGAAACAATTGAAATACAGGTTCATCAGCGAAACGGTATAATCAATCTTGACCTCAATGCTGAAGATCCTTTTATATTCGGCGACAGTGAACATCTCACAAATCTTGTAAACAATCTTCTCGATAATGCTATAAAATATTCACCTGAATTACCTGAAATTACTATCATCACAAAAAATTGTGAAAAAGGTATAATTTTATCTGTTGAAGATAAAGGCATTGGCATGACTAAAGCAGTCCAAAGCAAAATATTTGAAAGGTTTTACCGCCAGAGCTCCGGCAATGTGCATGATGTCAAGGGATTCGGACTTGGCTTAAATTATGCAAGGTCTATAATTGAAGCCCACAAGGGCAGTATAAGTGTTTTCAGTGAACCGGGTAAAGGAAGCCGGTTCGAAATATTTTTACCATTTAACTGGGATAATTAGAAATGAGCAATAAACCTGTTAAGATTTTTCTTGTTGAAGATGATTTAAGTTTTGGATCAGTTCTTAAATCATACCTTGAAATTAATGACTACTCTGTTGAGTGGGTCGATGATGGAAAATATGCAATCGATCATTTCAG
>PLLX01000071.1 GCA_003141415.1 Bacteroidales bacterium | reverse complement strand
CAGGATGATATAACATTAACCGGTCCTCTGACTGCAGATCTTTTTGTCTCAACTACAGGAACAGATGCTGATTATGTTGTCAAATTGATTGATGTCTTCCCTCCCGACACCAAAGCAGATATTACGGCCGATATTAAAGTTCCGCTGGGCGGATACCAGATGCTGGTCCGGGGCGAAGTCTTCCGGGGAAAATACCGTAACAGCTTTGAAAAACCAGAACCTTTTACTCCGGGAACAGTTACTGAAGTTAAATATGGGATGCCCGATATAGCTCATACTTTTAAAAAAGGACACCGTATTATGGTTCAAATACAGAATTCATGGTTTCCGCTTGTCGACAGAAACCCGCAAAAATTTGTTGATATTTATAAATGTTCGGATAGCGATTTTCAAAAAGCTACCCAGAGAATCTATCATGATACCAGTTATTCATCCAGTATTAAAGTCACTGTTTTGCAGTAACAATCTGACCCATTGATTTTCAAGCGACCTGCAATAGATTGCTGATTATTTCCAATACACAAATATGTTGTATATTTATTAGAGTTTTTTGGTAACTTTCTTCCGATTATATAAAAAGATTAATTAGTTGTTTAATAATTAATTATTCAATTATGGCAAAAAAAAATCTGACACGCAGGCAGTTCGTCACTACTACCCTTATTGCAGGAGCTGGTTCGGTATTGCTTGGAAAAGCTGCTTTAGGTTTTCCGGTCAAATCAACTGGCTTGTATGCAGATCCCTTCCAGATTGTAACACTAGGTAAGTCTGGTTTAAAATCTACACTTCTTGGAATGGGTACAGGATTCAGCGGATATAACCGCTCATCAAATATCACAAGAGCAGGCGTCGCTGAAACAATTATCCATCAGGCATATGAAAAAGGAATTCGTTTTTTTGACTGCGCCGACAGTTATGGGACACATCCCTTTACTGCGGCAGCTCTTAAAGGTATTCCCAGAGAATCATATACCCTGAGCTCCAAAATGTGGGTTGGACCAGGAGGCATTCCGGAAACTGAACGTCCTGATGCTGATGTTGTTATTGATCGCTTCCGGAAGGAACTTAGGACCGACTATCTCGACCTGGTACAGATTCATTGCATGACAGATCCTCTCTGGACTGACAAGCAGAAAAAACAAATGGATATTCTTGAAAACCTGAAGGCTAAAAAAATAATCCATGCACACGGAGTATCGGTTCATTCTCTCGAGGCAATGGAGGCCTGTGTCGACAACCCCTGGATAGATGTTATTCATGTCCGCATTAATCCATATGGAGAAGTCATGGACAAAAGCGATCCGTCTGAAGTAATTCCGGTAATTGCAAAGCTTCATAAAGAAGGTAAAGGGGTTATTGGTATGAAACTTATTGGGAACGGCAATTTCAAAAATGACTCAGATAAAATAGATGCCTCACTTAAGTACGTGCTCGGGCTGGGAACAGTTGATATGATTATTGTCGGATTTGAATTGCCTGAACAGATTGATAATTATATCGGCAGAGTAAGAAAGATCTCTTTAACAAAATAATCAACACCTTTTGCAAGAAAAATCATTTCCGAATAAAAACAAAAAAATTTATAACTGTAATGAAACTGAATAAATTCCTGATTACAATCCCTTTAATATTTATAGGTTGGGCCTTTGTCCAAAAAAATGCTCTGGATGAAATAATTAAGCCGGGAGATAAAGTTGAAAAGCTGGCTGACGGATTTCTATTTACTGAAGGTCCTGCTGCAGACGCAAAAGGAAATGTTTATTTCACTGATCAACCCAATGACAGGATAATGGTCTGGAGCCTCACCGGCAAGCTTTCCACTTTTATGCAGCCATGCGGTCATTCTAATGGTCTTTCTTTTGATAAAGAAGGAAATCTATGGGCTTGTGCGGATCAGAAAAATGAATTATGGTGCATTTCACCTCAAAAGAAAATCACTGTTATTCCCTCAAAATACCAGAATAAGCCCCTTAACGGCCCAAATGATCTATGGAACACTCCGGAAGGAGGAGTATACCTTACAGATCCATATTATAAACGGAGCTGGTGGGATCACGACACCATGCCACAGGTTTGTCAGGCGGTTTATTATCTTAAACCTGACCATAAAACACTTATCAGGGTAATTGATGATCTTGTCCAACCAAATGGCATCGTAGGTACTCCGGATAGTAAGTCACTTTTTGTCGCAGATATCGGTGGTAATAAAACCTGGAAATATTCAATCAACATAGACGGTAGTCTGGGAAATAAAAAACTGTTTTGTGAAATGGGTTCTGATGGTATGACCATTGATGTCATGGGCAATATCTACCTTACCGGAACCGGAGTCAGCATCTTTGACAAATACGGCATCTTCATCGGGAGTATCCAGGTACCTGAAAACTGGACTGCCAATGTCTGTTTTGGCGGAAATGATATGAAAAGTCTATTTATCACAGCAAGCAAAAGTATTTACAGAATCCGCACGCTTATAAAAGGAGCCTATTGATCTCCGTATTTTATACTCTGGTCAAAACATTTATCATTTTAACATTTTCGTGCAATAAAATTATTTATTATTACACTCTGATCTAAAATTTTCTGAACCTGATTTTTTCTAAGAAATGTTTAAAAAACTGAAGTTTATGGAAGGAACCCGTAGAGCTGATATTAAACCTGGCATAGATGTTAGAGTAGAATTAACTGAAGATAAACGTACGGGGAGGCTAACAGAAGGGAAAGTCAAGGAAGTCCTTACTTCCTCCCCAAATCATCCTCACGGAATAAAAGTTATGCTTGAAAATGGTCTCGTAGGAAGAATCAAGCAGATAATCTGATCCTGCTTCTTAGACGATCAATCAAAAAATTATCTAAATTTGACATCCCTGAAAACAGCTGTTTTCAAGGTTACTTTATTGATAATTGTACTAATCAGAATAAGATGAAATACGAGGACTTTCTTGTCAGCTCTCTTGGAAAAGGGGGTGTGGTATCTCCGCTTAAACATACTCGCCGTGTTGAAAACCCTGTCTATAAATTTGTAGACGACAGTGAAAGAATTTTATATGATGTTTCTCTTGACAATTTCAAAAAATGCATAACGACCGGAGAACTTCCGATCTCTTTCGAAAAAGCGGGCCCGAGAGAAAATATCTATTTTGAACCCGCTAAAACGAAAGTCGGGATTGTCACTTGCGGCGGATTATGTCCGGGTTTGAATAATGTTATACGCAGCCTCGTTAATGAACTTTATTACAGATATGGCATCAGCCGTGTATTGGGAATACAATATGGATATGAAGGATTAATCCCGGCTAATAACCATCCAGTTATAGAACTAACTGCACCAATGGTCGATTATATTCACCTCAGCGGCGGAACTTTTCTGGGATCATCAAGAGGCCACCAGGATGTTGAAAAAATGGTTGATACTCTGGAGATTATGAATATCAATGTGCTTTTTTGTATAGGTGGTGATGGAACTTTGCGAGGGGCACATGCAATTCATAAGGAAATTGAAAAACGGAAATTGAAAATCTGCATTGCTGGCATTCCTAAAACAATTGATAATGATATAAATCTTATTCAAAAATCTTTTGGTTTTGAAACTGCCTTTTCGATTGCTAATAATATAATCAGGAATGCACACAATGAGGCATCCGGTGCATTTAACGGGATTGCCCTGATAAAGCTTATGGGACGTGATTCAGGATTTATTGCAGCCAATGCCGCATTAGCGATCCAGGAAGTAAATTTTGTCCTGATTCCTGAAATTGCTTTTGATCTTTATGGTCAGCATGGATTTCTCCAAATCCTTAAAAAGCGACTTGAGGAAAGACACCATGCTGTTATTGTAGTTGCTGAAGGAGCTGGTCAGGAGTTTTTCGATTGTGCAGATGACAATAAAGATGTTTCCGGGAATATAAAATATAAAGATATTGGGATCTACCTGAAAGATAAAATCTCAGAAGAGTTTAAGAATAAAGGCTTTCCTTATTCAATCAAATACATAGATCCAAGTTATATTATCAGAAGCGCTCCGGCCAATGCAAACGACAGTAAATTCTGCAATCTGCTTGCCCAGAATGCCGTACATGCAGCTCTGTCAGGAAAAACTGATTTTGTTATAGGTTTCTGGAACAACCAGTTCACACTGATGCCGATTGAAATGGTTGTTGCCAAACGTAAAAAAATTGATGTTGAAGATGAATTATGGTGGAATGTCCTAGAGGCAACCGGCCAACCAATAAGCATGAAAAATCCCTGAAATGGTAAAGAACATCATTTTTGACCTTGGAAATGTACTGATCAGTTTCAGGCCTTCGGAATATTTTGATAAGAAAAAGTATCCTGAAACCATAAAGACCACGATTCTGTCAGACATTTTCGGTAGTAAAGAATGGCAAATGCTTGATAAGGGCGAAATCACTACGCCTGAAGCAATAAATTCCATTACAAAAAGATCGACTCTAAATGAGCAGGAAATAGCCTATATTTTCAATTTACGTACCGATATCATATTTCCCCTTGATGAGAACGTCAGGCTTCTTCCTGGATTAAAAAAAAGGGGGTTCAGATTATACTATCTATCAAATTTCCCACTTGATATTATTGATGAGGTAAAAGATGGATACTATTTCTTCAAATATTTCGACGGAGGATTAATTTCAGCTGAAGTAAAATCTTCAAAACCTGAAAACCTGATTTATGAAATTCTCATTGAAAGATATTCTCTCATACCGAACGAGTCTATCTTCGTTGATGATATTGAAATAAATGTCAGAACGGCGGAAGCTATAGGAATGAAAGGGATTTTTACAAATGGGTCGGTGGAAATTTCCAAAGAGATAGAAAAGGCGATAAAAGCTTCTTCCGGTTCTTAAACCCCTTTGCCGCTAAAGGGGCATCTCCCTAAAGGGAATTCTGTTTCGGGAATAAACCCCCTCTGCCCTTTGGGCACCTCCCCCGGCGGAGGAGGAAAATCTGGTTTCTTTATATAAACTGTATCAAATGAAAGTATTTCTCCTCCTTTGGAGGGAGTGCCCGCCGACTGGCGGGCGAGGGGGTTTATCGTAATAGCTGATTCTGCTTGTAAAAACTACGTCCAATCGTCCAGGTCGACGAAAATATTCAATTCTCGCTGACTTAAGTCATCACATAATTAATCTTAAGCATCACATTATGTAGCACTTAAGATATTTAACAGGAAAATTGTTCCACGTGGAAACTGTAGTTATTTTTTGAAATATCCGGATAAAATTGAGGTTTTTGCAGAGCCAACAAGATTTTCAAGTTCCTCTGATGAGGCATTTTTTATTTTATCAACAGATTCAAAATGTTTAAGCAAAATCTCTTTTGTCTTTGGTCCGATTCCCTTTATCTGATCAAGATTCGATTTTATCATTTCCGAAGAGCGTTTATCACGATGAAAATTTATCCCGAACCTGTGCGCTTCATTTCTTAAATTCTGTATGATTTTAAGACTTATTGAATTTTTATCAAGATATATCGGTACACTATCTTCCGGGAAATAAATTTCCTCAAGTTTTTTTGCAATCCCAATAACTGTGACCTTTTCTCTTAAACCCAATTTATCAATGCTTTTCATGGCCGAGGAGAGCTGACCTTTCCCCCCGTCAATAATAACAAGCTGAGGTGTCTTTTGATTCTCCTCAATCATTCTCCGGTAACGTCTGAAAACTATTTCCTCCATTGAAGAGAAATCATCTGGTCCTGTTACGGTTTTAATGTTAAAATGGCGATACTCATTTTTACTTGGTCGGGCGTTTCTGAATACCACACAGGCCGCAACCGGATTAGTTCCCATAATATTTGAATTATCGAAACATTCAATATGTACCGGCAAGTCAGGCATATGAAGATCATTTTTCAGCTTTTCGAGGTTTTTCCCTGTACGGACCTGTGGAGAATGTTCCATCCTTTTCTTCTTTTGTTCCAGTTTGTAGTAGATTGCATTACGTTCAGCCAGTTCAAGAAGTTTCAGCTTTTCACCTGCTCTGGGAACAGTATATTTTACTTTAGTAAGGAGAATATCCGGCTTAAATGGTAAAATTATTTCCGGAGAATCGCTTGAAAGTCTTTGTCTGATTTCTGTTATGGCAAAACCAAGAATAGATTCCTTTTCTTCATCAATCCTTATCTTAAGCTCAATTGTAAGTGCCTGGTTTACAGCTCCTTCTATTACTTTTAGATAGTTTACATAAGCATTATCCGATTCCTGGGTAATTGCGAATACATCTACATTTCTGATAGTATTGCTTACAATAGTAGACTTGCTTCTGAATCTTGAAAGAATCTCAATTTTCTCCTTAACTGATTGCGCCTCCTCAAAGCGAAGCTCTTCTGAATATCTTAACATTGTCTTCTTCAGATGGTCAATAACTGTTGAAATATTTCCCTTTAAAATGTCTCTTATCTGATCAATATTCTCAAGGTAATCATTTTCAGCCTGTTTCCCTACACATGGAGCTTTGCAGTTTCCCAAATGGTATTCAAGACACACTTTAAATTTTCCGGCCTCAATATTTGATTTTATAAGGTTATGAGTACAGGTTCTTAACTTATATAATTGTCTGATAAAACTTATAAGTGTTTTAACCATCAGACCTGAGGTATACGGACCAAAATAAACTGATCCGTCCCTGACAGGATTCCGGGTACTGAAGACTCTCGGAAATGGTTCATTCTTTATGCATATCCAGGGAAAGGTTTTATCATCCTTCAGAAGTATATTATACCTGGGTTGGTGTTTTTTAATAAGGTTGTTCTCAAGTAATAGCGCATCTGATTCATTGTCTACAACTATATGACGGATATCAGATGTCTTTCTTAGTAGAGCGATTGTCTTTCCTGACTGATTTTTAGAGAAATAGGAGGTTACTCTCTTCTTTAGGTTTTTTGCTTTGCCGACATAGATTATTACACCTGAAGCATCAATAAACTGGTATACTCCGGGATTATCAGGAATAACAGAAAGAATTGACTTAAAATTTACTTCGGCTGCCATCTTATGTTTTCAGAAAATAATCGCAAAGATAACAAATGGATGCTTTGCATATGAACCTTAAACCCCTTTTTAATTCCCCCCACGGGAGGAAAAACACATGATATTTAAGTGTAATTCAGATCAATACCAAACCATTCCCTTCCCGCAGCGTGAGGTGCCCGAAGGACGTTGGGGTTTAAGGATGTAAATAGATTCCTTTTATACGAACAGCGAAACCGGTTCGAATTTCTTAACATCAAATAATCCCCGGTCACCAATTTTTAGATCTGGGATAACGAGTAATGCCATAAAGGACAAAGTCATAAATGGGGCTTTCATTGTACATCCCAGAGAATTCACCAAATGGTTCAGGTTATCATAATCATACGCTATTTCTTCGCATGAACGGGTTGTCATAATACCTCCAATATTCAATTGAAGTGATTCAATTATTCCTTCATCAGAAACTGCCAACCCTCCTTTCAATCGTACGATTTCATTTATCGAATTTATGATATCCTTATCATTTGTTCCAACAGATATTATATTATGACTATCGTGTGCTATGGAACTGGCAAAAGCTCCTTTTTTTAAGCTAAATCCTTTTATAAATCCAACTGCCGGAGGGGAATCTTTATACCGGTCTTTTACAACAATTTTTAAGATGTCGCTACTTATATCAGGATCTATATATTCTGATACGCCTGAAGATCCATGTATCTCATTTGTAAGCAGCTCTCCTTCCTCTGCAACAATGATCCGTATTTTTCCGTAACTGTTTTTTATCTTTATTTCAGATTCTTCAACCGTACCGCAATTGAAATTATTAACCGGACTCCCTTCTTTATATTTAAATAAAACCTTTCCCTCTTCAAACACTTTCCTGCCCTTTATCCATGTCTCCTGAACATTCATCGTTGAAAGACTATCTACCAGGATAAAATCTGCATAATCTCCCTCACGTAGAAGTCCGGCATCCAGATTATAATGTATTGAAGGATTTATTGTGGCACTACGAATAACATCGAATGCATTATATCCCTCAGAAATAAGTCCGGCAATTAATTTGTTGATATGCCTTTCCCGGAGCATCTCCGGATGCATGTCATCGCTGCACAACATAATTTCATCAGGATTAGTAACAAATAAATTTTTAAGTGCATTTATATTCTTTGCAGCACTGCCTTCTCTAATTAGAATCTTCATCCCTAAAGAGATCTTTTCTTTTGCTTCTATAAGATTGCTGCATTCATGATCAGTTGAAATACCAGCATCAACATACTTCCTTAGTAATTCCCCTGATAGTCCGGGAGCATGACCATCAATTGGCTTATTCAATGCTTTCGCACAATTAAGCTTACTATGAACCTCCGCATCATCATAGATAACTCCAGGAAAATTCATCATTTCAGATAAGTATTTTATTTCCTGCATCTCGAGAAGCTTTCTTACTTCTTTATGATCAAGCTTAGCTCCATTGGTTTCGAATTCTGTTGCAGGTACACAAGACGGTGCTCCAAAGAAAAAGTTAAGAGGTACTTTCTTTGCATCATTTATCATAAATTCAACACCTTTTATTCCGAGCACATTGGCAATTTCATGTGGATCTGATACCACTCCGCAGGTGCCATGTTTCACAGCAGCCATGGCAAATGCACCTGGAGTAATCATTGAACTTTCAATATGAATATGCGCATCAATCAGACCAGGTAAAATATAAACGTCTGGAGCGAAATTAGTTTTTTCCACACTTTCAATCTTCCCTCCCTTAATACTCATGACTGCCGGATAAATATTCTTATTGTGAATATCTACCAATTGACCAACGACTTTCATAAAATAATATTTTGTTTTATTAAATAATTGTTCCACGTGGAACACTTTATCTCCCCAGATACATTAACAATATATTAATGTCTGATGGAGATACTCCGCTGATTCGACCTGCCTGGCCAATATTTTCAGGTTTGATCCTTTTCAGTTTTTGTCTGCCTTCTGTAGAAATAGAAACTAATTCTTCAAATTTAATATCTCCGGGAATTTTTAAGCTTTCAAGTCTTTTAATCTTATCTGCTACAATCTTTTCTCGCTGGATATATCCTTCATATTTAATCTTAATCTCTGCAGATTCTGAAATTTCTTTGAATCTTTTAGAATTAACCGCTTTAAGCTTATTTCCTCCTTTCATTACATTTAATAAAGCTCCGATTTCAACCTGCGGTCGTGAAGCAATTGTAATTGCCTTGACTTTCTGCGTAATCTTATTTGTTTTTAATTTCTCAAGAAATCCGTTAATCTCTTCCGGACTAACGCTGTTTTCATTAAGAAAATCAATAATCTCTTTTATCATCACTTCTTTTTCTTCCAAATGACTTACTCTTTCTCGTTTTGCTGTTCCAATTTCAAATGCCATTCTTGTAAGTCTCTCATCTGCATTATCCTGACGCAAGAGTATTCTGTATTCTGCTCTGGAGGTAAACATCCTGTAAGGTTCGTCAACCCCCTTAGTCACCAGATCATCTATCAATACTCCAATATAAGATTCCTCTCTGCCTAAAATAAAAGCTTCATTTTTCCGCATTTTTAAAACGGAATTTATTCCTGCCATCATACCCTGAGCAGCTGCCTCCTCATAACCTGTTGTCCCGTTAATTTGTCCTGCAAAATAAAGATTACATATAGCTTTAGCTTCGAGCGTATGGGTTAATTGAGTTGGTTGAAAAAAATCATATTCAATAGCATAACCTGGTCTGAACATTTCAACCTTCTCCAATCCTTTTACTTTCCTCAGTGCCTTTAATTGCACTTCCAGCGGAAGACTGCTTGAAAATCCATTAATATAATATTCAACAGTATCTTCTCCTTCCGGTTCAATAAATAATTGATGAGAATCTCTTTCTTTAAAGGTAACTACTTTATCTTCAATACTTGGACAATATCTCGGTCCCCTGCCTTTTATCCTTCCAGTAAAGAGCGGGCTAAATTCAAATCCTTTTCTTATTTCTTCATGTACCTCCTCATTTGTATGAGTAATATAACAACTTCTTTTTTCCAGTAACCTTCCATCTTCTATCAAGTAAGAAAAGGATCTCCTTTCATCATCTCCCTTTTGTTCTGTCATTTCTGAAAAATCAATGGATCTCCCGTCGATTCTTGCACTTGTTCCCGTTTTCATTCTCTCCACTGAAAATCCCAACTCTTTTAATTGTTCACTTAACCCCGTAGAACTTTGATCACCAGATCGTCCGCCTTTTATTTTTGAAAATCCAATATGCATTAAACCATTCAAAAAAGTCCCATTAGTAAGGATTACTGCTGATGATAAAAACCTTGTTCCAAATGCTGTCTCGATTCCTATTACTTTCATTTCATCAATTAAAAGTAATGTTGCTTGCTCCTGCCATATTGAAAGGTTATCTGTTCTTTCCAGAATTTTTCTCCATTCTGATGTAAATTTTTGTCGGTCGCATTGGGCTCTCGGACTCCACATTGCCGGTCCTTTTGATTTGTTAAGCATCCTGAACTGAATCGTACTCCTGTCTGTCACTATTCCGCTCATGCCACCCATCGCGTCAATTTCTCTTATGATTTGTCCCTTTGCAATTCCTCCCATAGCCGGATTACATGACATCTGAGCAAGCTTAGTCATGTCCATAGTAACCAGTAATGTTTTTGCTCCCATTATGGCAGCCGCATGTGCAGCCTCGCAGCCCGCATGACCTCCGCCAACAACAATAATATCATATTGAAAATCCATAATTTTACTCCCAGTTGGATGTTATCCAAAAATCCTCCATTCTTCGCATTTCTCTCCTACCCTTCTCATTTAAATCATCAAATCCTACAAGATGTAAAACACCATGAATTAATACTCGAAATAATTCCATCTCTAAACTAACATTATAGTTCAAAGCATTTTCTTTTACACGTTCCAGGCTTATATATACTTCCCCGTTTATTACATTTTTTTCATTATAATTAAATGTAATAACATCAGTATAGTAATCATGTTCAAGAAACTCTACATTAATTTTCTTTAGCTTTTCATCATTTGTGATTATAAAATTAAGGTCACCTGAAATTTTTTTTTCTTTCTCGATGACCTCCTTAATTATTTTCACAGACTTTCTCCATCCTTTAAGCCTGAAGTTTGTCTCATCATAATATATCCTTATGCTCAAGATAAAATGTCCTTAAAAGTCATTGTAACTGAATTCCCTTTTTTGCTGTATTGAATTTTATCAGCCAGGTGTGACATAAGATAAATCCCTCGCCCGTTAAGTGCTTCTATGTTTTCAGGAGTTGTCGGGTCTGGCACCGTTTCTGGTCTGAATCCCGGACCTTCATCTGTAACAGTAATCTGAAGTTCATTACTTTTATAATCAATTTCTATATCCACAATTTTTTCCGGGTTCGAACGGTTACCATGTAAGATCGCATTATTAACTGCTTCCATTGCAGAAACCAGAATTTTCCCATAATTATCCTGTGAAATACCAATTACCGTAGTAGCTTCATCAATTGCATTTTCAACAATCCTTAAGTTTCCTACTTTAGATTCTATCCTGATCTTTTTATACATAGCTCGTTTACTGCTAAATATTATACTAAAATATTCTTTATTTGTTTCATAAATCTCCTAATTTTTTGAAATCCATGATTCAGGATCAAGTTTTTCTTTTTCTTCAAATATCATAAATTTTAATATCGCTTTATTCCCATTTTCAGTTTCACAAAAAACACTCCCAATTTCTTGTTTTGTTTCAACTTTATCTCCTGATTTAACTTTCAAATCTATAACATTTTGGTAAACTGACAGATATTTACCATGCCGAATAATTACTGTCATATTTGCTCCTGGTATTGAAAACACCTTTGCCACTTCGCCTTTAAAGATGCTCCTAACAGATGTTTTACCCAAGCTTGTGATTTCAATTCCTATATTATTTTCTGTAACATATTTTAATACTGGGTGCTTTTGAATACCAAATTGACTTGTAATAATTCCTTTTTCAACCGGCCAGGGTAATCTACCTTTATTTTCTGCAAAATTCTCTCCTATTAATTTTTGTTCCGGTGTATTATCAGATTTAATTACCTTTTTCCTGTTTTCCTCCATTATTCTTGCAATTTCCTTTTCAATTTTATCAGCAATTCTTTTTTTCTCTTCCAAATCTTTTTGCAGTTGCCTTTCTTTCTTACTTAACGATTTTACCATCGTTTCTTTTCTTTCCTGCTCAGTCTGTAACAAGCTTTTTTGCTGTTCCTCTTTAGATTTCAAATCTGAAATTCTTGATAAGTCATTTTGCAATCTATCCTTTGTAGTTTGGATCTCGTCTTTTAAATCCAGAATTATTTCAGATTCTCTTCTTCTGAATTTAGTGATCTGTTGCAAATACTTTAATCTTTTATATCCCTGATTAAAATCTTTAGCCGAAAGAATATAAATCAGTTCCGGATTTTCTTTTTGTGATTTATATGAATTAATAACTGCGCGTGCATAATCATTTTTCAATCCTACCAGGTCATTCTCCATCATAGTAATTGCAAGTGTATTCAGATCAATTCTTTCTGACAATAAATTAATCTCATCGCGCATTCCTCTTATAACTGCTTCTCTTAAATTTAACTTATTACCAATAATCTTTACTGCATTCATGCTTTCCTCCCTTTTCTTTGCAGTAGATTTTAGCATATTATCCACATATGTAATCTCATCCAGTGTTGCATTTCTTTTTTCCTCGAGTTCAGCTTTTGTTTGGGCATATAAACATGTAGCTAAAAACCAGAACAAAAGATTTGTAAGCAACAAATATTTCATAAAAGCTCAATTAATTCATAACCCTTTCCGGGAATAAATTTTACAGTTCCTTTCCATGGAAACTCCACTTTTAAAATTCTAACCTTAATATTTGTATTATATTGAGAATCTTCTATTTCCACTATTTTAGGAATTAATATATCTCCAATATTGAAAAAATTATTATATTTAATTCTAATATCCTGCTGAACAAAATTGTTCATTTGATTAACTAAAACTACTTTTCTCTTCTGGCAATCAATATCATAATTCAATTTTACACCATTAACAATACAATTTATGTTAAATTTTCCTTCGGTACACTTTTCCGCATCATCTTCATAATTTTTATCTAAAACTATGTCCCCAAAAATTAAAGGTAAACAACTCTGTGTAAGGCCATAGTTCTTTTTCAAATAAACTGCTGTGCCAAAATACATTTTTTTGTTTATCCGGTCATTTACAAGTATTGTATCTTTTGAGATGAAAATTCTTGCTCCTTCTATTCCTGATCTGCTTTTCAAACTAATAAGGTATTTATCGGGATATTCAAATTTTACATTTCCAATATATTTTTCTTTCCCTATATCTGTAATAACCTCAATTTCAGCTTTTTGGATAAAAAAACTACTGTCAGTAAGATTTTGGTTCTTAACACTTTCAATAAAATTCCCTGAAAGTAATTTGTTTGAATTTCCCGATACTTTTTTACCAATGTTTTTAGTTACAGAACAACTCCCTATAAATATCCCAAAAATTAATATTAAAATTATTTTCCGCAATTTTCAATTTCTTTTAGCAATCCCGATTTTTTACTATCTATTTTAAGAGCTATGTTCCAGTTGTCAATAGCCTCCTTGCATTTCTTTTGTTTCCTTAAAATATAACCATAATGCTCATACCACACTGCATCACTCTTGTCACCACTGCTTATGATGGATTCCATTACCTGTGCAGCTTCCTTTAGTTTTCCTCTTTTATAGAGCACCCATCCATAAGTATCAAGAAAAGTAGTATTTCCCTTTTCTTTATCAATAACCTTTTTCGCCATCTCTTCTGCTTCTTTTAGCTTAGTATTTTGCTCAGCAAGATAATATGCGTAGTTATTTATAACGGTAAGGTCATTATTATCGGTTTTCAAAGCTGTTTCGAATGTCTCAAATGCTTTCGAGTATTCCTTCATCCGGTAATAGACATCTGCCCGCATAGTAAGTACCTGAACTATAGATTCTTTATTTTCAGCTGCTAAGATTTCCGCTTTTTTCAATTCATCCAAAGCAATTGAAAATTTTCCAGTCTCCAATGCAGCATTAGCATATAATAATTTCGCCGGGAATGAAGTGTTGAACCTTGTCGCACATTCCTCTCCCCTTTTCAACAGGTTATCATAATCCTTCAATTGAAGATAAACTAAAAGCACCTTCTCCCATGCGTAATAATTATCAGGATTTGTTTTGATAATTTCTTCAAGGCGAATTGATGCATCAGCTAATTTGTTTTGTTTTATCATCAGTTCCGGACGTAGCAGCGGGATAACATTATCATCATTAAAATTTGCTTCTAAAACCATCAATGATATAGTTAACTTTTCTCCCCAGTCATTACTCAGGTCCGGTATTTCAATAAGTCTGGCCATTAAAGAGATTTTGCTCTCACGTTCCACTTTGCTGTTAAGAATTACCGTACTCAGAAGTTTAAATAAATCAGTATAATTTTTTTCTTCAATCAGGAAGTCACAAAGAGATAGCTGAATCTGAGGATTGTCAGGATTTCTTTCTAATAGCTCATTATACACCTCCATGGCTTTTTGATTCTCTCCTTTTCCCCTGTATATATCTGCCAGAACACCATTGTATAATATTTCATCGGGGTATTCTTTGAGCAATGACAATGTTTTAATCATTGCGTCATCATACTTTTCTTCCGACATCAGGTTTTTTATTGAAGACAATGTTGATGTTTCATTAATTCCATACTTTTTATCAAAAGATTCAAATATTGAATTTGCCTTATCAAAATTCTTTTCCTCTGAGTACAGGTTTCCAAGAGTCAACTGAAGATTTTCTTTTTCAGGGAAATATTTTACAGCTTTCTCATAAAAAATTATAGCACTGTCAATATTCTTTTCCTGATAGTATAAGCTTGCCAGCATTGTCAGATACCAGATATTTTTCTGGTCGATTGACAATGCCTTCGAAACATATTGCTTTCCGTTTTTATTATCTCCGTTTGCAATCACAATTTGAGCCATTTGATAATATGCCGCATCACTTTTGGGATTAATTTTAACGCATTGTTCCAGGTATTTAAGTGCATCTCCGTTATTTCCCATTAATTTTTGTTTAAGTGCTTCGACATAAACCTCATTAAAGGCAGCAACATCATATTCTTTCTTAGCTTTTCCTGTAACTCCCGAGGGCATCAAAGTTTTGGTACAAGAAGAAAAGTTTAAAATAGAAAGAGCTAAAAGAATGTAATAATACTTATATGATTTCATAATTATTTTTTACCTGTATGTCCAAACCCACCACTTCCTCTTTCGGAGTCAAAAAGAATCTCAACGTTATCCCATTCAGCTTTTTCGTGTTTTGCGATAACCATCTGGCAAATTCTTTCTCCATCCTCTATAACGAAATTTTCATTTGATAAGTTCACGAGAATAATACAAACTTCTCCACGATAATCGGCATCGATTGTTCCCGGTGAATTAATAATTGTAATTCCTTTCTTAATGGCAAGACCACTTCTCGGCCTTATTTGCGCTTCATAGCCGACTGGTATTTCAAGGAACAAGCCTGTTGGAACCATAATTCTTTCCATCGGTTTTAAAATAATCTCATTCTCTAAATTAGCCCTCAAATCCATCCCTGCGGCTGCTTCAATAGAATATTCAGGTAACTTATGCTTTGATTTGTTTATTATTTTAATTTTCATCTTATAAACTCGGAAAAATTATTCAGAAACTAAATGACAAATATACTGCTAATGCCTTTACCAATATATTTCTGCAAGTGTTTTGCTGAAAATAATATAATTTGAAAACCAATATTTTCTTGTATCGTCCAAAGTTAAATATCTTTGCAATCACAATTACAGAACATTATTAACCAATTTCCAAGTTCCATGAATCTCTATTTTAGAAAGTCAGTTTTCCTTATTTTTCTTCTCTTCACTATATCCTGTAACGATCCCGGAGGGAATGAGAATACATTTATTTCAATTAAAACAACATTTGGAGAAATTAAGATAAAGCTATATGACGGAACTCCCATTCATCGTGATAATTTCATCCGATTAGTAAATTCAGGATTTTATGACGGTATCTCTTTTCATCGTATAATTAAAAATTTCATGATTCAGGCAGGTGATCCGGCTACAAAATCCGGACCTAAAAAGAATTTGCCTGACTCTCTAAAAACTTATACTATTCCAGCCGAATTCAATACTCAATATTTTCACAAGAGAGGAGCACTGGCTGCTGCCCGTCAGGCCAATGATGTGAATCCTGAAATGAGATCTTCAGGTACTCAGTTTTATATTGTTCAGGGAGTTAAATTAAGTGATGATGAACTGAATCAGGCAGAACAACGTATTAACAGTAATATGAAGCAAAGTCGTTTTACCGGTTTTTTAAAAGAAACAACTGATAGTATCAGATTAGCAGGAAAAACTATGACAGATGCTGAAATCCAGGAAATTGCCTCTATTAAAATGTTTCAATATCTAACTGCATATAAAAACTATAAAATCTCCGATGAACAGAGAAATACTTATAAAACCGTCGGAGGCACTCCACGTTTGGACGGAACCTATACTGTATTTGGTGAAGTTATTGAAGGTCTGGATATTATTGATATAATTGCCGATGTTCAGACTGACAGTAATGATAAGCCTGTAAAGGATATAAAAATAATTAAAATAAAAATTACAAGAAATTGACTTTGATTTAAAACCTCTTTCAATGCTTCAAAAAATTACAGATCTGCTAAGCGAGGTTTCTGCTTTTTCGGTAAAGAATCCTGAAGAACTGGAATCATTCCGTTTGAAATTCCTTAGCAAAAAAGGTATACTTTCTGATCTATTTGAGGATTTCAAGAATGTTCCTGCTTCCGGGAAAAAAGAGATTGGCCAAAAGCTGAATCTGTTAAAGCAGAATGCACTCGAAAAATATAATGCTCTTAAAACGGAACTCTTAAACCAGGAAGAAAAAACTGATGGTACGGATCTTACAAAGCCTTCGTTCCCATATTCTATTGGATCCCGTCATCCTATTTCTATAGTAAGAAATGAGCTAATTGATATATTCACACGGATAGGATTCACCGTTTCTGAGGGACCAGAAATTGAAGATGACGATCATGTTTTTACAAAACTTAATTTTGCTTCTGAGCATCCGGCCAGAGATATGCAGGATACTTTTTATATATCAAGGATATCTTCAGAAGACTCTAGTCCTGAGGATATTCTCCTTCGTACTCATACATCATCAGTACAAGTCAGGGTTATGCAAAATCAAAAACCTCCTATCCGGACCATCTCACCAGGAAGAGTTTTCCGTAATGAGGCTATTTCAGCAAGGGCTCATTGTATTTTTCATCAGGTTGAGGGTTTATATATTGATGAAAATGTATCTTTTGCAGATCTAAGACAGACTCTGTTTTTTTTCGCAAGAGAGATGTTCGGAAAAGACACTGACATCAGGTTAAGACCATCATATTTCCCTTTCACTGAGCCTTCTGCAGAAATGGATGTCAGTTGTAAGATCTGTGGCGGAAAAGGCTGTAATGTTTGTAAACATACCGGCTGGCTTGAAATTTTAGGTTGCGGTATGGTACATCCGAATGTTCTTGAGGCCTGCGACATTGACAGTAAAAAATATACCGGTTTTGCTTTTGGAATGGGTATTGAACGGGCAGCTATGCTTAAATACGGAGTTAATGATCTGCGCCTCTATTTTGAAAATGATCTGCGATTTTTGGATCAGTTTAAGAGCGCCTATTAACTAATTTGAACTTTTAAATAACGCTAGTGTTAATCTTTGCACTATAATTCACGAGACGATATGAAACAGCAAGAAATTCACGTCCCGCTTTGTGACAGTTGCTCGCTTGAATCAGGGTCGATTTTCAAGTATCTTACTCCTGACGAAGTTGAGGCTCTTAATTTTGAAAAAGATTTCCGTCAATATAAACGCGGGGACATTCTTTATCAGGAGGGTAACAGGATAAGCGGGTTTTTCTGTGTTAACAGTGGAATAATTAAAGTATTCAAAACAGGATTTGATGGAAAAGAACAGATAATCCGCTTTGCGAAGAAAGGAGATATTATTGCATACCGCAGTGTTCTTAGCAATGAGCTTGCATGCACGTCTGCAAAGGTTATCGAAGATTGCCAGGTGTGTTTCATTCCTTCAGAAATTCTTATATCGTTTATTAAAACCAATCCTGCATACGCTCTGGAATTGCTTAAACTTGCATGCCATGAATTAGGTGAAGCTAATTCATTTATTACGGATATTGCTCAGAAAACTGTCAGGGAGCGACTAGCAGAGGTTCTTCTTTTCCTGGTAAATGATTTTGGACTAGATGATGAGTATTTTCTTAATATCTCTCTTACACGTGAAGAGATGGCCAACATTGTAGGTACCGCAACAGAATCAGTTATCAGATTATTATCGGAGTTTAAATCAGATAAACTGGTTGAATTAAACGGAAGAAAAATCAAGATTTTAAACACTAAGGGTCTGGAAAAGATCAGCAATGTTTTTAATTAATTAATTCAAAACAGCTTACCCGGCATATTTTGCCCGAATTGTTTTCCAAGATGTTTATAGGCATGTTCTGTGGCTTCACGGCCCCTTGGAGTTCTTTTAAGATATCCTTCCTTTATTAGAAAGGGTTCATAGACCTCCTCAATTGTTCCACTTTCTTCACCTACTGCTGTAGAGATTGTATTTAACCCAACAGGTCCTCCGCTGAATTTGTCAATTATTACAGAAAGAATTCTGTTATCCATTTCATCGAGACCGTGTTGATCAATATTCAGAGCTTTAAGGCCATATTTTGTTATATCGAGATCAATTTCTCCTGAACCCTTTACCTGGGCAAAATCTCTGATTCTCCTCAGCAATGCATTAGCTATTCTTGGAGTGCCCCTGCTTCTTCTGGCAATTTCAACTGCCGCTTCTTCATCTATTCTGACATTCAGTATACCGGCCGATCTTTTAACAATGCCTGTAAGTATTTCATGATCATAATATTCAAGATGGAACTTAATCCCAAACCGTGCCCTTAACGGACTTGTAAGAAGACCTGAACGGGTTGTTGCCCCTATCAGGGTGAAGTTATTAAGTGTTAACTGGACACTTCTTGCACTTGGTCCCTTGTCAATCATAATATCGATCTGAAAATCTTCCATCGCAGAATAGAGATATTCTTCCACAACCGGACTCAAACGGTGAATTTCATCTATAAAAAGTACATCTCCTTCCTGCAGGTTTGTGAGTAATCCTGCCAGATCACCAGGTTTATCCAGGACGGGGCCGGATGTAACCCGAAGGTTAACCTGTAATTCATTGGCAATTATGGTGGCAAGTGTTGTTTTTCCCAATCCTGGCGGCCCATGCAAAAGGACATGATCGAGAGATTCTCTTCTCTGCTTTGCAGCAGTTACAAATACAATAAGGTTTTCAATTACCTGTTTTTGTCCCTTAAAATCGCTGAAACTTAATGGCCGTAATTGTTTCTCGAATTCCTTATCGTTTGGTGTGATAATATCTTTTCTGATGTTAATATTTTCTTCCATAAAGCAAAGTAACTATTTTATCAGCTTTGTTTCACCTTCAGGAAGCTTAATTCTAACGCCATTAATACTTACCTCCACATCATCCTTGTATAATATTACGATAAATGGAATTCCTTCGTCATTAAATTTTTTCCAGGTTTTTTGTCTGATACCCATCTCAAAGTACTGTTCCTCCTTCGTTTTACCATTCTCATAATAATAAATTTGTTGCCCGTCGGGATTGCCCTGAATAAAATTTCCTTTGAATTTCAGTTTTCCGTTGTCATAGTAAGATTTCCAGGCACCATCTTTTAATCCGGTAATATATTTTCCTTCTTCACTGAGGTCCCCTATCTTATATTTCCAGGGTCCATTTTTCTCCCCGTCAGAGTACTGACCCTGAGCAATAATATCTCCAGTTTCAGAGTATTCGGTAGATGATCCGTCACGCTGCCCCTGGAAGTATTCTTCCTGTTTCAACAGTGACCCGTTATCATAATACCAGTTCCATAATCCATCCGGACGTCCATTGTTATAAGAACCGGTCTGCTCAACTTTTTCTGATATATTGTAGAACTTCCATTGGCCTGATCGTCTGTTATCAGTAAACTGACCTTCTGCCTGTACTTTTCCATCGGAATAGAGATCTTTCCACTTTCCATTCCGGTTTCCCGATTCGTCAACTATACCTTCGGAGAGAAGCAATCCGTTATCATTGTATATAAAAGCATTGGTAACCTTTCCATCTTTTCCGAATTCTCTGTGAACCCCAACAGGTATTTTATTACGGTAGGGTCCGCTGTAGATCAATTTACCATCCTGATCATGCTTATCTACTATTTCAATATCCGGTTCATCCTCTACCCTTGATTTCACTATCGCTCCATTATCATAGAGCATTGTAAGAACAAGCTTTCCCCGGATATCATATTCTTTATAATAACCATGGAAGAGGTCATCTTTAAAAGTTTTTTCAGATTTGATTCCGCCGTTTGGATAGAATTCTTTCCAGTCACCTTGCTTTAAACCATTTTTGTCGGTCCTGTTTATTCTTTCCCTGCTGACAAGAAAATCATTATTATATTCCAGCAGTGTAATAATATTTCCTTCTTTATCATACTCTTTTGAAAGACCCTCTTTTTTCCCGCTGTTATAAGTGAAAGTCTGTTGCATTTTTCCATCGGGGAAATAGATAAATGCCGTACCCTCTTTTCTGTCGGCTGCAAAAAGCTCTTTTGACCAGATATAGACTCCCTTCGATGGATCCTTATTGTATTTAAAATACCACCCATTCTTTTTTCCATAGAGGTAGTTTATTTTTTCTGTTGTATCTCCGGCCTGATCGTAAAACAGCCATATACTATCAAGAAGATAATTTGTTCTTCTTCCTTCAGATTTCTTAATCCCAGTAACATAATAGCTTTTCCAGAATCCTTCCGGTCTTCCGTTTTTAATCAAACCTTCACTTGAGACAGCTCCATTTGGATATTTAAATANNCCAAGTTTTTCAGATATTTCCATCATTCTTTTTATGGGCTTTTGTGCTCTTATGAGGGTTTTATTATCAATAATAATTTCGGGTTTTTCGTTTTTAAGGCAATTTAGTATTTTTTCTATTGTTATAAGTTTCATAAAACTACACTCACTACATCCACAGGTAGAATCTCTGGGTGGGGCAGGAATATAAGTCTTAGCCGGGTTTTCTTTTTTCATCTGATGAATAATGCCGGCTTCAGTTGCTACAATATAACAATTCCCTTTGTCTATCTTTGTGAATTGCAGTAACGAGGAGGTCGAACCTATAAAATCTGCTACCAGTCTTACAGGCAGTTCACATTCAGGATGAACAATTATTTTTGCATCGGGATTTTCTTTTTTCAATTTCAGAATTGCTTCCAGGGAAAACTCTTCATGAACATGACATGTTCCATTCCAGATTACCATGTCACGTCCTGTTTTATTTATGATATAGTTTCCCAGGTTACGGTCGGGGGCAAATATTATTTTTTCTTCAGGAGGAAGGTATTCCACTATCTGAACTGCATTGGATGAGGTACATATTATATCTGATAATGCTTTTATTTCTGCCGTTGTATTAACATATGAAATAACTGTTCTTCCGGGGTATTCCTTTAAAAATATCTCGAAATCCACTGCTTTACACGAGTTTGCAAGAGAACAACCTGCATTTAAATCAGGAAGAAGGACTTTCTTTTCTGGAGCCAGTATTTTAGCTGTTTCGGCCATAAATTTAACTCCTGCAAAAATTATTATGTCAGCGGAATTTGAAGCAGCTTTTTGAGAAAGTGCGAGACTGTCTCCAACAAAATCAGCAATATCCTGAATATCTCCGGTTTGGTAATAGTGAGCAAGAATGATTGCATTTTTTTCTGCTTTCAGTCTTTTTATTTCCAATATATTTTGTTCTGTTGATTGCATTTTCATTTTGTGATAGAATTGGTATCAATCTGTCTGTAAACTTAAACAATATTCTAATATCGAATTTCTAATGGTCAAGCTAATGCACTTTAATTAACAGTATAATATTTTTATATATTAATATTAAATTTATTTATGATAATGATAATATCCTGTTAATAGTGTTGATATAATATTCAGATTTTTATTGTATTTTTTATCATTACCAGTGTGCTAACATTTTTTCAACAGTTCAAAAAGCATACCGTTTTTGAATATCAGCTCATTAGTAAACTAATTAACAACTGTTAATATATGTTTGTTGATACTGAAATAATATTAAATGTAAAGTTTTTAAGGTTTATTTAAAGTTCATATTTTGATTTTATTTTCTTATAACTTAATTCAATCAGGTCGACAGTACCTCTAAACTTTTAAATTGGTTGATAAAACATGATATTATAATTATTTATTGGCAATTATTTACATGTTATTAACAATTTGATTATGAAACCCCTGTGCAGCTACGCGGCGTATCCCCGAGGGGGAGATAATTCTCTGATATTTAGTTGAATCACACAAGAAAGTAGAGGATTTTTCCCCCACCTTGGGGGGAATGAAAAGGGGTTAAATCCCCGAAGAAAATCTTCTAATTAAACATTCCCCTTATTCTTTTGTTATTTTATTATATAAAGGTTTTGAAGTTGAAGATATAGAGATACTTTTTTCTTTTAATAAAGCAAATGTGTTAATTTGCGGACTCTTTGCAGAAAATAAATTAAAAGCCGGAAAGTTGAAAAACAAAAAAATTGCAATAACGTCAGATCATGCTGGATTTTACCTTAAAGAAAAATTGTTAACTTATCTTATTAAGGAAAAGTATGATGTTAAAGATTTCGGATGTTCCTCCGCTGAGGCAGTTGATTATCCCGATTTTGGTCATCCTCTGGCAAACGCTGTTAATGCAGGTGATTTTGAACTGGGGATATCGATATGCGGGACCGGCAATGGTATAAATATGGTTGTAAATAAACATCCCGGAATAAGAGCAGCTCTATGCTGGAACGAAGAGATAAGTCGTTTGTCACGGTCCCATAATGATGCAAATATTCTTGCATTGCCCGGTTGGTTTATTTCGGAATCAGAAGCCTATCTGATTACCAAAACATTTCTGACCACTTCTTTTGAGGGTGGCCGGCACGCAAGAAGAGTTGGGAAGATCTCATTAAAAATGTATTAATATGCTTTCAAATTCTTGCAGATACGGTATAAGAGCAGTCATTTATCTGGCTAGTCAACCATTATCAAACGGCAAAACCGGAATAAAAAAAATCAGTAGTGATCTTGATCTGCCGACACCTTTTCTTGCAAAAATTCTTCAGCAGCTGGCAAAACAAAAAATTCTCAGTTCCTCAAAAGGACCTCACGGAGGTTTTTCTTTATTAAGAGATCCAAAGAAGATAACCTTGCTTGACATTGTAAATACTATTGACGGGTACGATATTTTCACTAATTGTATAATGCATAATGGCTCGTGCCATGGAGTGGAAATGGAAGGGAAGCATTGTCCGCTTCACAAGGATTATGAGAAATCAAGGAGAGAACTTATTAAACTATTCAGTAACAGGACGATTCATGAACTGGTTATTAAATCGAAGAATCCGGAATTAATAACTATCTGATTATCTCTTTTTTTACAGGTTTAATCCAGAGCCATAACAGAATTGATGCAAGAACACCGACACTGTTCGCAAGAGCATCATAAACGCTTCCGGTTCTGGTCAGAGTAAGTGTCGCCTGCAGAATTTCCATTAAGATGCCATAGAATATAGGAATCAGGCCTGTGAGGAATAAATGATAAGTATTTTTTATTGTTTTCCTGTTTTCCAGTATAATTACCGACATCAGGCCAAAATACATTATAAAATGAACAACTTTATCGAAGTTTGGGATATTAACTAATGGGATTTTATCGAAAGTATGAGAGTTGGCCAGGCTTAGATACATTATAATCAGAGCTACCAGAATTGAGAATATATTCTTCTTTACCATTTTTATTATTTATTGCAAATCTAGTGAATATCTCCCAAAGGCGCAATGGTGGAATGGTTGAATCAGGACAATAAGACATCCAGACTTAAGGAAGATGGAATAACATATCCTTTGTGTAACTTTGTGTCCTGGTGAATTCATGCCAACAAAACTATTTAGAATGAATGCGTTGTTGAATATTTAAGAGATGGCAGGGATATATATACACATACCATTTTGTAAAAAACTCTGTTTTTACTGTGATTTTTATCACGTGATTTCGGTAGATAATAATTCTTCTTTTATTGATGCACTTCTAAAGGAAGCTTCATTAAGGAAGGATTATCTTGTGAATGAAACAATCTCAACTATATATCTTGGCGGTGGCACTCCGTCGGTGTTTTCAATTCAGGATCTGGGAACAATACTGAATCATATACACAAACTATTCAGATTAGCTGAAGATTGTGAGATAACAATCGAACTTAACCCTGATGACGTTAAGCCAGCTTATTTGGAAAGTCTGAAGAATCTAAATATAAACAGAATCAGTTTGGGGATTCAGTCGTGGAGGGATTCAGATCTCAAAATGCTCAACAGGCGGCACGACTCAGCTCAGGCTGTTATTGCACTTAAAGATACGTTGAATGCAGGATTCAAAAACGTAACTATTGATTTGATCTATGGAATTCCGGGAATGAGTCTGAAGGAATGGGAATCAAATCTTGATTTTTCCTTTTCCTTTGACATTAAGCACTTGTCAGCATATCACCTGACAATTGAACCGGGAACAGTCTTCGGGAAAATGCTGGAGAAAGGAACGATTTCAGAAATTGATGAAAATGACAGTGCCGCACAGTTTAATATTCTTATTGAAAAAGCTGAATCTGAAGGATTTATCCAGTATGAGATTTCAAATTTCGGCAAGCCGGGTTATTTCTCCATCCATAATTCAAATTACTGGAAACAAGTTAGTTACATTGGACTCGGACCATCTGCTCACTCATTTAATGGCTATTCGCGGCAGTGGAATATCCGCGATCTTAAAGGTTATATAAAAGCAATTAAATCCCGGAAATCTTTTTTTGAAAGCGAAGAACTTGACGCAAAGACTCGCTTTAATGAATATATTATGACATCCCTGAGAACAATGTGGGGAATTGATCTTGAATATGTTGAAGGAATGTTTGAAAAGGAAGGATACGATTATATTGTTAATCTTGCAGGGAAATTCAGAAATTATGGCCTGATGAAACTGGAAAAAAATTCCCTGGTTCTTACAAACCAGGGAAAGTTGATATCGGACAATATTATATCTGAATTTATGATGCCGGGTGACGACTAGTTACTTTTTAGAAAGCATAAAATTTGTACGTCCAATAATATTATCTTCAAGGTAAAGTTCTACACTATAGTTCCCGATAATAAAATCACCTTTATTGTCCATGTAGATGCACACCTCAATATCCTGATTCAGATAATCTACCTGTCGGTTGGCAGAATAGATTATTTTATTGCCTTTATATTCAAAAAGGTTATCAGGACTACTTGTTACAACCAACGAGTCGGGTCTTATAACTCTCATATATACATCTTTTTGTCCGGGTTTAGCCAATGGATTTTCACGCAGAGTGAAACATATTCTGAGTTTATCGAGGAGATTAATCCTTGTGGTTTCTTTTCTTTTCTTATTCAGAGAGACAGCAACAATATCCTTAGCCTGAATAACAGAAGCAACCTCAACTTTGGTGCTTAGTTCTTCCTTTACTTTTGACAGTTCGGTGTTTGTATTCCTGACTTGTGTGATTTGCTGCTTTATTTCACTATTTTCTGAAACAAGTATTTTGTTTCTTGTATTAAGAGAATCGATCTGAACAATGTAACTTTTCATTATTTCTCTCATAGTTGTGATCTCGCTCTTATACCTTTTTATAAGCTGGACGTTAGATGCATTAATAGATAATAGCTGGACAATCTTATTTTTCTGCTTTTGCAGGCCGGCATTCAGGGTATCGTTGTTTGTTTTCAGAGTATCATATGCAACTACCATATGTCTTAATTCATTGGCCAGGGAGTCTTTTTCCTGGGTCAGGGCAGTTTCCATTTCAATCATTTTGTTCTTCTTATCGAAATACATATAAATAAGAAAAACCAGTGCTACGCCCAGGATAATTGATGTGACAATCATTCCAACCGGAGTGCTTTTTTTTGGTCCCTGTTGAGTTGGGATACTACTGTTTAAATCTGTCATTTATCTAATTGTGTTTAAAGGGTTCATTACAAAATTAATAATATCCTTATACTTTTTCAAATTTATAATATAAACATAAGATAATAGTTTTTGTTATATTGTTTAAAGATTCAGTTGATAGGCAGATCATCATGAAAATTATTTTTTCCAAACCAAGTTATTATTAGAACTATGAAATACGTTGGTGCACATGTGAGCGCTTCAGGAGGAGTAGAAAACGCTCCGGTAAATGCAAATGCAATAGGAGCAAGGGCATTTGCCCTCTTCACAAAGAACCAGAGACAATGGTTTTCTAATCCATTATCGTTAGCGAGTATTAAAGCATTTCGTGAGAATTGTGAGAAGTTTGACTATAAACCATTTCAGATTTTGCCACACGACAGCTACCTGATAAATCTGGGGCATCCCGAGATGGAGCAATTGGAAAAATCGAGAGCTTCTTTCCTGGATGAAATGCAGCGATGTGAACAATTGGGTCTCGACAGGCTGAATTTCCACCCCGGAAGTCACCTGAAGACGATCAGTGAGGAAGAGTGCCTCAGACGCATCGCAGAATCTATAAACATTGTGCTTGATAAAACAAAAGGAGTTACTGCCGTAATAGAGAATACTGCAGGCCAGGGTACAAATATGGGACATAAATTCGAGCAGATCAGGTTCATTATAGACAATGTTGAAGATAAATCAAGGGTAGGAGTTTGTATTGATACCTGTCACGCCTTTACCTCAGGATATAATATTAAATCGCCGGAAGGCTATGCGGAAACATTCAACATGTTTGATAAAATTATTGGGTTTAAATACCTCCGTGGAATGCATATTAATGATTCAAAGAAGGAATTGGCTACAAGAGTTGACAGGCATGATAATATAGGAAAAGGGTTCCTTGGCGTGGATGTTTTCAGAATGTTAATGAATGACAGGAGATTGGATAATATACCTATGATTCTTGAAACTCCTGAAGAATCTTTGTGGGAAGCTGAAATTAAGAATCTTTATTCGATGATTAAAAAGTAAAGACTTTAATTACACAGAGTTATACAAGCTTCAGGCCAAGCAGGATGTCGATATCAATTTCTTTCAGCTTTTCATTTGTTGAATAATAGCCTATTTCAAATAGCTCTTGTGCTTTTTCAGGATCAAGAATTTTGTAATTTCTTAGCTCAAGGGGCGCAATAAAAAGATCAAACATCTTTGCTTTTTCAGAAATCTCTTTCGTCATACTGAGCATAAATGTTCTCTCTGCAATATTTATTAGTCCGCTGATTTTTTCCATATAACCTACCGGATTTACAAAAGATCCGATAAGTATCCTGCATTTATTTTTTATTGGGCTGATTGGAAGATTATCAAGAACCCCGCCATCAACAAAGGAGATATTATCGATTTTTACAGGTTGAAAAAGAACCGGGATACTTGCTGATGCGATAACCGGATCATATAAATCTCCTTCGGAAAAATAAACTGCTTTTCCGTTATTCAGATCAGTTGCAGTAACATATAATGGGATTTTAAGATCTTTAAATTTTTTTGAGTGTAAGCTTGTCTTCAGCATTTTAATTATTCCGTTAATCTGAAGCAAACCCTCCCTTGGTAAAGCCGGACGCATAAAATCAAGCCGGCTTCCAATGTTCATCAACTTAAGGATCTCCTTCGGAGAATGACCATCGGCGTATAAAACACCAATAATTGCTCCGGCGCTGGTTCCTGATATTACATCTGGAAAAATTCCTGACTCATTTAATGCCTGGATTACTCCGAGATGCGCGAATCCTCTTGCCCCGCCGCCACTTAAAACCAGACCGATATTATATTGTTTAACTGACATAAATTTTTTTTTATCAAAGTTCTATCCTTTCAGGAAATCAAACAGCAATTTAAAATTTAGAAAAGTAACAATTCCCGCTATAACAGATAAGAGTCCAATAAGAAACCGGCTGTTGGCATATTTACCCATAACCTTTTTTGATGAAGTTAAGTATAGCTGTATGGCTATAGTAAACGGAAGCTGAACACTAAGAAATACCTGTGACAAGATAAGGCCTTTAAACGGGTTTGCTATAAAAAAGATCAATAATAAAGCCCCTGCAAGAGAAATAATAATTCCAACCCTGGAATGGTTGTCCCTGACATTATAAGGCTCTTTATACATTCCTGAAACTATTGATCCTCCTGCCATTCCGGAGGTTATAGTTGAAGCTATTCCGGCGAACAGAAGAGACACGGCAAATACAATTGAGGCATTGGATCCAAGCAGCGGTTCAAGAAGTTTTTTTGCCTGTTGAAGCTCATCAACTTTCCGGCCATTTGTAAAAAAGGTTGCAGCAGCCAGAAGTATCATTGCGCTGTTGATTGCCCAACCAATTATCATAGAAAACAGTGTATCTGCAAATTCAAACCTGAGTTGTTTTTTGATGATCTTTTCATCCTGAAGGTTCCACTGGCGGCTTTGAATAATTTCCGAATGAAGAAAAAGATTATGAGGCATAACAACAGCACCCAGAACACTCATTATCAGCAGTATAGAACCTTTCGGAAAAGAAGGTTTAACCCATGATATACCTGCCTGTATCCAATCAACTTTAACCAGGAATAATTCATATAAAAATGAAAGTCCGATAACAGAAACAAATCCGATGATCCACCTTTCAATTTTATTATAGGAATTTGAAAACAGCATTATCATTACAAAGACGGTCACAAGGATAGCACCAATTTTTATCGGAACATCAAAGAGCATATTTAAAGCAATTGCTCCGCCCAGGATCTCTGCAAGTGAAGTAGAGACTGAAGCTAAAACAGCAAATGATAAAACAGACTTTGAAACCCATGGCTTTAAATATATTGTTGCAGCCTCTGACAAACATAGACCGGTTGCAATTCCCAGATGAGCAACGTTATGCTGAAGAACTATCAGCATGATTGTAGATAGTGATACAACCCATAATAATGTGTAGCCGAATTCTGATCCTGTAGCAATATTTGCGGCCCAGTTACCCGGATCGATGAATCCAACAGTTACAAGCAAGCCCGGACCAATATATTTGAAAATATCCAGGGCCCCGAATGTGGGTTTGTGGTCCTTTCTTTTCAGGTCCCTGAAAAATCCAAAAACGTTAAATAGATTCTTAATATTCAACATATTGGATAAAATCCATTCTTAATTGACAAGTTTTTCGGCAGCACTATAAATATTAACAAATATAAACAATGATAGCGATAATTAATTTATTTTTTCCTCCCATCTCAAATAACCTCCGGCGTGGTGGAAACCGAAGAAAATCAATAAATTTGACCAACGATTCATGGTAATCATTAATATTAGAAAGAACAGGTATGCAATTTTTACTGTTAGCTTATGACGGAACTGATCCTGAAGCGCCACAACGCAGATTAAAAGTCAGGGAGGAGCATCTTAAGAAAATAAGTGTGCTTAAAAAAGCTGGTGAATTTTTATTTGGCGGAGCAATTCTTGATGAGAGTGGAAAAATGATAGGATCCATGATTGTCTATGATTTTCCCGACCAGGAGTCACTGGAAGAAAGATTAAAAGATGAACCCTACCTTACAGGTGGAGTCTGGAAAGAGACAAAAATTAAACCTTTCCGTCTTGCAAAAATTGAATAATATTATGGATCCCAGAAAGTTTACACTGTCAGTCGATAAGAGAATTCTTATTCTTCTGGCTGGTCTCATGTGGTGTGGAGTAGGGGTCATGCTTGTACATTATGCTGTGTTATGGCTATCTTCATGTACAGGAAGAGAACAGTTTTTCTATTATACTGCCGGATTCCTGGCAGCAATGCCTATTCATCATTTTGGGTTTCTGAAGATTGCGGACAAAAACCTTAACAGACTATTACCTCTAACTGAAAAACAAAGTCTTTTTTCATTTATGAGCGGGAAAAGCTATTTAATTGTTATTATAATGATTTCAATGGGAATTGCCCTTAGGCATTCATCAATACCGAAACGATACCTTTCAATCCTTTATAATGGCATTGGATTAGCATTGTTCCTGTCAGGCATCAGGTATTTCAGATTCTTCTTTAAATTATTATTTGCAAGGGGATCCCATGAATAAATGGTATTTATTTTCCTGATATTTGTTTTTGATATTTTAATATTGCATTGAACACCTGCAGGCGTATCGGACTTACATTATAATATTCACCTGTACTCAATAATCCTGTATTCTGACGATTGATTAAAAGAATTACAGACATGTTGTATTGGGGAATAACTGAAATGCTGGTTCCCGTAAACCCGGTATGGCCAAAAGTCCCTTCTGGTCCGTTTTTCATGAAGGAGTTATCAGGATCCATCATCCAGCCAAGGCCGTTATTGAATTTATCTTTTGTTAAGAACAGCTGAACAGTTTTTTCCGAAATAAACTGACCGGAACCTGTTTTTCCTCTATTTATAAGCATATCAACCAGTTTCTGCAGATCTTCAACTGTCGAAAATAATCCTGCTGCCCCTGAAATTCCTCCATTGGCATACCAGGCATTTCCATCATTTACTTCTCCTCGCAGAATATAAGTACGCCATCCGTTCCATTTCGACGGGTCAATTTCCTTAATTTTATATCCAAGTGTTGAATCATAAACCATTCTTTTTTCATACGGATTACCGGGGGAAGTGGCAGCTATTTTTTTGAATTTGGCTGTTTTGAGCGGGTTATATGTTGTGTTTTTCATTTGCAGCGGCACAAAAATATTTTGCGACATAAATTTTTCTAAAGGAATGCCGGAAACAATCTCAACTATTTCACCAAGAAGAACAAACCCCAGATCACTATACCTGCGTTGTTCCCCGACAGGAAACATCAAAGGAAGGGTTCCTATTAATTTATAACTTTCCTCTTTGATTGAAGCCCGGTAATATAGAGGATACCATTCGTAGAGGCCTGCAGTATGGGTAAGAAGATGTCGTATAGTGATAGATCTTTTATCAGGAGTGTCAAATGCTTTAATATACTTAAATACAGGATCATCAATTTTGAGAAGGCCCCGGTCGACCAGTAACATTATGGATGTTGTTGTCCCAATAACTTTTGTAAGTGAAGCGATATCAAAAAGATTATCGACTGTCATTTTTTCCGGTGGATTGAGAAGAAGATGCTTGAAATCATACTTTTGTGCGTAACCATAAGCATGTTTGTAGATAACCTGGTTATCTTTTTTTATCTCAATGACTGCTCCTGGAATCTCATCCTTGTAAACTTTGGTTTGAAGGATACTGTCAATTCCGGCTATAAGATTTACCCTGGCTGTTTTTGGCGTAATGATCTGGCTATTTGATATAGTACTAAAAGCATACAGAAGAATTAATATAAACAGTAATTTTTTACGCATAAGAATAATTTTTATTTTCCGATTTTCCACTTCCCAGGGAGTATCTATAAAGACATTCATTGTCTAATTTTCCTTTGTGTTCTTTTGTGTTTTACTTCGTGACCCTTTGTGGTTAAATGAATTATCTTTACCACAAAGGTACTCAAAGGTTATTATTAAGGGTCACAAAGGAGCCTTATATCCAACGCGCGGACCAACCGTTTTGCGCAGAAGTAATTCATTAAATCCCTCTTTCACAAAATTCTCCAGTTCTCCGATCGGCTTAAACCCAAACTCATAATAAAGTTTAATTGCGCCTTTGTTGAATGAAGAAACACAGATAAAGACATTTGGTGAAAATTTATGAATCCTTTCTTCGCAAAATTTCAGAAGTTTTTTCCCGAAGCCCTTGCCTCTGTGTGCTTCGTCTATGCAAATGGTCTGAATATATCCCGAAAACGTTCCGCAGGTCTGCAGGATTACAAAACCTGATATATCATCCTCAGTTTCAACTACATATATTTCTTTGCAGTTTCCTTCAAAAGCTTTGAGACATTGTTCGTAATTCATTTCCAGGGTGATCCATGGATCTGTTTTTGACATCATCAGTGCACAAACCGTAAAATCCTTGGGATCTGCAGTGAGCCTGATTATAATTTTACCGGTTGTTGTCATTGATCTTTCTTTCTGATGATGAATAAAAACAAAATCGTCAATAATGCATTTACAAAAATATTCATAAACCCGAAATCAAAATGAAATATACGTATAAAATATCCATTAAGAATCCAGGTAAAAAATGCTGCCGAGACACAAGCTATTGGTACCCATTTCTCCTTAAATTTAATTTTTGAAAATAATCCCGTCAGGTATAACCCTAAAATGGGCCCATAGGTATAACCTGCAATTTTGAAGATTGTATTGATGATTGCTCCCTTGCTGTTCCAGAACGACATTACGATGAGAAACATAACAACGTTTACCCCAAACAAGACACTGTTTTTTATCTTCTTCCTGGATTCATGAGGTTGATTTTCGATGTCCATGAAATCATAACTGAAAGCAGTTGTTAATGCGGCAATACAGGAATCAATGCTGGCAAAGGTGGAAGCAATTACACCAATCAAAAAAGCAATTGCTCCTATTTTTCCAAAATAATTCAGCGTCAGTAACGGGTAAAGATCATCCGTATTTACAAATTTTCCATTTTGTGTAACAAGATTAACTCCATGCCGTTCAGCGTATAAATAGATCAATATTCCCAATCCCAGAAACATCGTCTGTGCAAATGCAATGAAAAAACTGAATGTAAGAACGTTTTTCTTTGCATCTCTTGCATTTCTTACGGTAAGTGTTTTTTGCATCATACTTTGGTCAAGACCCACCAGCGCTACGGTAATAAGAAGGCCGGAGATAAACTGTTTGAAGAAATTAGACCCGGAATGAAAATCCCAGTCAAAAACTCTTGCATAAGGATGGTGGACAATTGTTTTTGCCATTTCAGGAAGGGAAAGACCCAATGAATTTTTGATTGTGAGAATTGAAATGACAATTACCGTAATCAAAAACAGTGATTGCAGGGCATCTGTCCAGACAATCGTCTTAATACCTGATTTATTGGTATATAACCAGATAAGAATCAGAACTGCAATGATGGTCAAGAAGTATGGAATACGCAATTTATCAAAGAAAGCGTATTGCAAAATCTTTATGGACAGAAGCAACCGGAGAGCTGCTCCAAAAGATTGAGAAACCAGAAAAAACAATGACCCCGTTTTATAAGTAACATTCCCGAAGCGGATATTCAGGTAAGTATATATAGAAACCAGTTTAAGCCTGTAATAAATAGGAGTCAAAATAAAAGCTATAAAAAGATAGCCCACTATGGTTCCAAGTATAAACTGGAAATAATAAAGATTGTTATTGCCAACATTTCCCGGTATCGAAACAAGCGATACTGCAGAAATTCCCGATCCGATCATTCCAAAAGCAACCAGGAACCATGGAGAAGCCCTGTCACCATCAAAAAAAGTGGTATCATGTATATGTCTGGAAGCAATCTGGGAAATCACCATTAAGATAGAAAAGTAAAACAGGATGATAATAAACAATAACAGAGGACTCATCATTCAGTTATTTATAGTACTGAAGCCAAACCTAACAAAAAAGTCGGATAATTTAACATATCAGTAAAATTGTTGTTAATATTGACGAATAAATTTAAATAATATGGCATTTACATTACAACCCGGTCAGAAGGCAATAGAATTTAAACTTCCCTCAACAGATGGGAGGGAATATAGCCTTTCAGATTTTGAAAATTATAAATATCTGGTGATCTTTTTCACATGTAATCATTGTCCATATGTAATTGGATCAGATGAAATTACAAGAGCAACAGCAGATAAATTCAACAAAAGGGGAGTTGGTTTTGTCGGGATAAATTCTAACAGTGAAAACACTTATCCTGAAGACAGTTTTCCCAATATGGTTGAAAGGATGAAAAAGCACAAGTTTCCATGGGCCTATCTCTATGACAAACCCCAGGAAGTAGCAAAAGCATACGGAGCATTACGAACTCCTCACTTTTATGTATTTAATGAGAAAAGAAAGCTTGTTTATACCGGACGAGGTGTTGACAATCCGAGGGACACTTCAAAAATGTCGGTTAATAATCTCGATCTTGCACTTGAGGAGATTACTACGGGAAAACCAATTTCAGTTCAGGTCACAAACCCGATAGGCTGCAATATAAAGTGGGAAGGGAAAGATGCCCATTGGATGCCTCCTGATGCCTGCGATCTTGTGTAGTTTCAGAAGCTTAAGGAGCCAACCGTTCCATGACCCAGAGATCTTCTCTTTTTATGTAGGATAACCGGTCGTGCAGCCTGAATTCACCTTCCTGCCAGAATTCAAACCAATCAGGAATAAGACTGAACCCACCCCAGTGCTGCGGCTTGTCCACAGATATTTCAGAATATTTATTTATATAAAAATCATATCTGTTCTCAAGATACTGGCGATCGGGGATCACTGAACTCTGTTCGCTGGCCCAGGATGATACCTGGCTTTCCCTTGGTCGTGTTTTGAAATAAGATTCAGAATCTTTATCAGTCAATTTTTCAGTTATACCCTCAATCCTAATCTGTCGGCCGGATTCCGGCCAGTAAAAGAGAAATGCTGCCCGGGGATTAGATAATAGCTGAGAACCCTTCCTGCTCTTATAATTTGTAAAAAATACAAAACTTTTGTCATTAAAGTCTTTCAATAGCACAGTTCTTACAGAGACGTGCCCATCTGCAGAAGCCGTACCAAGAGCTACAGATTCGGGGATAGTGATACCGGAGTTTAAATGTTCACTATACCAGTTTCTAAACTGAATAAATGGGTTCGGATCAACCGTTTTTTCTGAGAAATCCTTTTTATAGGTCATTTTGTTCCAGTTGATAAATTATAAATTTCAAAATATCTTCATATCTTTTCTGGACTTATTCATTTCTTATTAGCTCCCCTCTTTACGAAGTAGAGACTGGTGGGGGTGTGAGTACATGCGGAGAATTATTTAAGTAACAATAGATTAAATGCATTGTTTTGAAAATTGGGAATATAAATTTATTACATATCTTAAACCCAAATAATTTAATGATACATGATTGATAAAAAACAAAACTCCACGATCGCAGCATTCATGGTTTTTACAATGCTGTTCGTACAGGTATCCGCTTCAGCAAAGACATCATCTGACCTTTCAAAAACAGATGTAATTCCTAAACCTGTCACAATAACTGCAACAGGAGGATACTTTGTATTAAAGTCACATACAGATATTTATGTACGTGGTGAATCTAAAGAAATTAAACAAATAGGACAATACCTTGCCGACAAGCTTAAACTATCAACAGGTTATAGTATTGATGTTAAGACTGCCGAAAAAGTACCAGGATCAGGAAATATTTATCTGACACTCCTCGAGAAAAGTTCCAGTTCAATACTTGGAGAGGAAGGATATGAACTGATCATTACCAAAAAACAGATATTACTGAAGGCAAATAATCCGGCAGGGTTATTCCGGGGAATCCAGACAATCAGGCAGCTTTTACCGGCAAAAATTGAACTTGCTTCAAAACAAACAGGTCCCTGGAAAATCTCTACCGGTACAATTACCGACTATCCTGTCTATTCTTATCGGGGAGTAATGCTTGATGTTTCCCGACATTTTTTCAGTGTCGGAGATGTTGAGAAGTTAATGGATTATCTTGCCTATTACAAAATGAATATATTGCATTTGCACTTGTCTGATGATCAGGGATGGCGAATTGAAATTAAATCATGGCCTGAGCTGGCAAAACATGGCGGGAATACACAGGTAGGTGGTGGCAAGGGGGGATATTATACTCAGGAGCAATATTCTGAAATTGTGAATTATGCGAAAGAGAGGTATATAACAATAGTTCCTGAAATTGATATGCCGGGTCATACAAATGCTGCACTTGCTTCATATGCTGACCTGAATTGCAACGGAAAAGCAACAGAATTATACACTGGTATCAATGTTGGCTTCAGCACATTATGCATAGCACAGAATATAACCTATAAATTTATCGACGATGTAATAAGGGAGCTGGCTGCGTTAACTCCAGGACCTTATATTCATATCGGTGGAGATGAATCACGTTCTACAAAAAGAGAGGATTATATTCCATTTATTAATAAGGTGCAGGATATTGTAATTGCAAATGGTAAACAGGTTTTGGGATGGGATGATATTGCAATTGCAAGTTTGAAACAGAATGTTGTTGCTCAACACTGGGCGAATGTTAAAAATGCAAATATGGCTGTTGATCAGGGTGCAAAGATTCTAATGTCTCCTGCAAACAAAGCCTATCTCGACATGCAATATGATAAGTCTACGAAACTGGGATTACATTGGGCTGCTTATATTGAAGTTGACAGTGCATATATCTGGGATCCCACAACACTTATTCCCCGAGTCGGGAAAGAAAATGTTCTTGGCATTGAAGCGGCTTTATGGACGGAAACTATCACTAATTTGCACGAAATGGAGTACATGGTTTTTCCCCGACTTCCCGGATATGCTGAAATAGGCTGGACCCCTTCATCAGGAAGAAATTGGAACGAGTACAAAGTAAGGCTGGGAAAACAGGGAGAGCGTTTTAAAGCAATGGGGATAAATTATTATCCGTCCCGACTGGTACCTTGGGAAGTAGCTAAATAGGTTAATTGCCGGCGGGTGGATTTTCAATTAAAATTCTTCTTAATTTAAACAATTATACCTTTGCATGGAAACCTTTTATGAAAATTGGACATAAAATGATCCCAATGAAGAACATATTTAGAATTTCAGGAATTATCATGATAATCATATTACATCTTTCCTGTAAGAATAAAGATATGGCTCTATTCTCACCTGCTGTTACAACAACTCCAGTGACAGAAATCTTATACACAACTGCTACATCAGGAGGTACTATTACAGATGACGGAGGAGCATCTGTTTTTTCCCGTGGTGTTTGCTGGGGAACAACTTCAAACCCCACTATCGAAAACAATAGAACAACTGATGGTACAGGAACAGGACAATTTGCAAGTTCAGTTACCGGACTATCATTAGGTACATCATACTATTTGCGTGCTTATGCGACTAATAGTGTCGGTACAGTATATGGAAGTGAGATATCGTTTACAACAAAAACAGCAGGAATAATGTTTAATCCGAGTCTGACTTATGGAACAGTAATCGATGTTGAAGGTAAGAGTTATAAGACTGTCCCAATCGGCATCCAGGTATGGATGGCAGAAAATTTAAAAACCGCAAAATTTAACGATGGCACAGCTATTCCACTAATAATTGATGATGCAAATTGGACAAATCTCCTCTCCCCGGCTTACTGCTGGTTTGATAACAATGATACACTTTATCAGAACATATATAGTGCTTATTATAACTGGTTTGCAGTCAGTACAGGCAAATTATGTCCTGTCGGCTGGCATATTCCAACAGACAGTGAGTGGCAACTATTAGTTGACTATCTCGGAGGAAGCAATATTGCAGGATCTAAAATAAAAGAAGCCGGATCAAACAATTGGATTGGATCTAACAACGACGCAACAAATTCGAGCGGTTTCACGGCACTTCCGGGTGGTCTGCGGGGAAGTTACGATGGCACATTCGAAACCCAGGGGATTATGGGAGGCTGGTGGTCAAGTACAGAGCTTGAGACAAGTCCTTTAAGTGCAGCGTGGTGTCGCTGGATCCATGCTGATACTACTGTTATTGCACGTAGTGACATTTTTAAGAAAGATGGCTTTAATGTCCGTTGTATAAAAAATTAAAGCGCATTCAGATAAAATTTGTCTGTTTGCGCTTTATGTATAAAAACCGGCACGATGTCCGGTTTTTTGGTCTTAAATGGATATTACCACCATCTCCTGAATATGCGTCCAAACCTTCGGTCAAAGCTCATGGAATTGCCTGTCAGATTATTTTTTATGGTGACTAGCGTTAGATGTTTGTGGGAAGGATCTGTCTCGAAGATTATCTGATATGAATCAGTTCCTGCTATGTAGGTAATTGATCCGCTTGAAATTACCAGGCTGCCTTTGTAGAGTGTTACCATAAGCGGAGAAGTAATAGTTTTTGAATAAGCATCACCTTTCTCGTCAATACCTGTAACGGTTCCGGTATAACTAATTGTATCAGAGGAGGCAACGTATCTGAAGAGAAAGTGAATGGGGTCAAGGGGCCTGTAAATGACATTTCTGAAATGATAAACTGCAGTGCGTACCTTGTTGACATTACGTGTGAATTTAAGCGTATCGGTCTTCCCGGTGGTATCAGGATGGTCAACAGTTATTACAACAGTATCTGTAAAGTTTGCCAGGTCCGATTTCATACCTGCAATCTTATAGTTATTGTTTTGCAGTTCATCAAGTTTGTTTTTTGACCCTTCACTAAGGTAAGTGCCAGAATGAATTTGATTTAGGATATTTAAGATGCGTAAAATAAAATTCGTTTAATTATTAACACACAGGAAAGAATGTCTGACTTTTAACTATTTTTGTTTTACTGTGTTACAAATAATATAGGAACCATCAAAAACTCGTTAGAAACAGGATGATCCTAAAAGGGGATAAGAGAAAGAAAACATAAAATGGTAAAAAAATGAAAAATGTAATTTTATTCTTAGTCTGCTTATCTCTTATAGGGGGATTAGCTGTTACAAATGGTTGTAAAAAAGACAACAAGATTAAAGGCTGTATGGACAAAGACAGCCAAAACTATAATGCAACTGCACAGGTAGATGATGGAAGCTGTTTGTATCAGGGAGCAGTTGTTTTTTGGTATGATTCTATTGCTTCAGCAGGATTGATTGGTGACGGTGCCCTCTCTCTGACATACTATATCAACGGAATAGTTAACGGATCATCTGCAACAAGCGTTTATTGGGCAGTGGCTCCTGATTGCGGTGCGAATGCTTCAATAACGGTTACAGAAGATTTAGGAAAAGTCAAGACTCAGGCCTACTCACTTAGTGTCAAGGATCAAACAGGATTTGAGTACTGGACTGCAACTGTAAACGTTGATGCAAATACCTGTACCCAGTTTCAACTTCTATGGAGTAAGAGGAAGAAAAAATAAAGTACAAGACAGCCTTCTGTAACCAGAGCCTTCGCCACAACCTTCATCATTTTTCCAGGGTTCCTTCTTTCAGGATATCAGCAGGTAGTTTATCTATAGAACATATTTTAATATTACGATAAAAGACCTCTGAGCCTTCAGATTGAATCTGAATCTTTCCTTTGGTCAGAGGAATTTCTTTGACTCCATCAGATTGTCGCGAATTACGGAGTATCATGTTAACCACTCCATTTACCACATGGACACTTGTACTGCCAAAACAGTATAAATCAATAGTATTCCATTCTCCAGAAGGTTTTTCTGCATCAGGAAATTTAAGACAATGTCGTCCGATTGAACTGGCAATACTAAAAGTTAACAAATCTCTATTTTCATTATATATATAGGTAGAATCAGTATTCTTTTTAGCTCTGATATCAAAAATTGCTCCTGCACAACCCCAGTAATCTCCGCAGTCTCCTTCCTGAATCTGAAATTCATGCGACCTCATCCAGTTTCCTCCATCCGCACCATGAGGGCCAACTGCATGATACATTAATCCGCTATCTTTTTTCGAATTTTTTCTCGGGGACGATTTTAATTGTCCCCATCTGAATTGCAACTGCAGATGATAGTTTTCAAATTCCCGGATTATGGAAATACCCCCAAAATTTTCACCTGAAATCCTGATTACATTTTCATCTCCCATCTTTACAACATCAAAAACTTTCGCAGGATCTACATTGAGTCCTGTTGGAATTGTACCGAACTTTTTCAGTATTGTATCGTATTTAGGTCCCAGGTATGTATCCCAGCCGGTTAAATCTTTTCCATTAAAGAGAGATTGACAACTGGAACTTTTTGATGAGCAACTACAGAACAGAAATAGAAACAAAACAACTTTTAATATATTTTTATAAACCATAGTCAGATATATTTAAGATTTATCAGGATTCAATACGGAAATCTGTATAATTAACAGGCGGGAAAGAATCTATGTTTACAGATTCAACAAAACCGAACCCCGGACCCTTTTTACACCATTCAACAAAAATGTTTAACTGATCTATGGATCCTTCAGCTTCTATATAAACATTCCCATTGGATAAATTTTTAATAAAACCTTTAATATCCCGATTTCTGGCCTCACGTATAGCGCTCCATCTGAACCCTACACCCTGAACATGTCCCATGACATGGATTTTATAAAGCAGTTTTTCCTCCATTGCTAAAAAACTTTACAATGAATTTGAGAGTCAATATTAATATAACTCAAAACAACTGAACCATAAATTTGGTTTATAACCCGCCAATGCCGAAACTTTTCTTGACTTACTCTTTAATGAATTTCAATATGCTGACATTTTTTCCTGTTGTCTCAATGATTTTCATAAAATATAACCCCTTGCTCAAAAGTGAAGTATTGATGAAAATTTCCTTTCCGGACAAATTGTAAGTAGAGATTATTTCCCCCGATGAATTATAGATTGAAATAATCTTTTCTCCTTCAAAAGTAGTTACCAGGTTAATATGATCTTTTGTCGGATCAGGATAGAGGGCGTAATCAGACTTGTTGATATCATGGATCCCGTCAATGTCGGGTGAAATATCTCCTTCTACAGTAATGTTATCAAACCGGTTATTACCTTTAGTTCCGGTGTTTGGGGCAGAAAAGTTAATCTTGAAAACAAATTTACTGTTATTATTAACTGAAGTTATAGAACGTAAATCGAGCGTTACCATTCCCCACGTTGTATCGGCAAAATTAGAGAGTACAGGTAATCCAGTATTTATAAATGTTTTAGCGCTATCAAGGCTATATGAAAAAACCTGCTCGCGTTGTCCGCTCTTTATGCTTGATAATTGAGTCTCATACTTAATAACAATATTTTTATACCTGGTTGTCGGAATATACCATAAGAATTCCATGCTGTCGCTTGGGTTTCTTGTACGGACAGCATTATTCACTTCACTGCAACAATCTTTGTATCCTGATCGTTGATTTATGGTGTCTCCCACGAGATTGTCAATACTTCCTACATCAGTCACGACTCCCTGCAAAGGTTTATAAACAATTGCTCCCGGTTCAAGCCTGGAGAAATCGGCCAAAAGAGGTTGATATCCGAGGTAAATATTTCCTGAACCATCGGCCGGCAATGTGTTATTAAAATGCCAGTAATCAATCATAATAGCCGAACTTGTATTTACAGTGGGATTTGCCACATTTATAAAGAATATTTGTTTGACAGATGATACAATATTTGTTGCAGTTATAGTAACCGGACCAATTAATCCGGATGACATTGGAGTACCACTTAATGTGCTGCCATTCAGTATCAGCCATGATGGGTTACCGGAAACTGAAAAATCAGGAGCAGGGATTCCTGAAGCCGTAATATTGTAAGTATATACAGAACCGGCTGTTCCGGTAGTCAAAGCAGTACTTGTAATTTCCGGAATTGAAGAAACAATGATACTAAAAGTCTGTTGGGTACTTCCTACAGTATTCATTGCTGTTATGGTGATTGGCCCAAAGGTGCCGACTGAGGGCGGAACTCCGGTTAAAGTGTTGCCATTAAGTGTAATCCATGAAGGATTGCCGCTTATTGAAAGATCCGGCACCGGTAAACCCGATGCTGCAATCGTATAAGTATAGAGAGAATTAATTACTCCCCTTGTTATTGCAGTACTGGTTATCAAAGGAGCAGATGGTACGGATATGCTGAATGACTGCTGAACACTTCCTATTATGTTTGAAGCTGTTATCGTTATAGGACCAAATACACCAGAAGAGATGGGAATACCGCTCAGGGTGCTGTCAGTCAATGTAAGCCACGAAGGATTACCGCTCACCGAAATAGTTGGTTTTGGAACTCCTGTGCTTGTTATTTTATAGCTGAATGGGGAGCCTAATATACTTGTGGTTGGCGCTATACTTGTAATGACCGGGGCAACTGGATTCACATCGGCTCCGATAATCAGGTTAAATATTTGTTGAGAACTACCGGCTAAATTGGTTGCAGTAATCGTGACCGGACCAAAAGTACCGGTTGAAGTTGATGTTCCGCTCAGGATATTGTCAGTGAGGGTCAGCCAGGACGGGTTACCACTTACCGAGTAAGTGGGGGCAGGAGCTCCTGTCGAAGTGATAGTATAGGTATATAGCCGGTTAATTATACCGGTAGTTAATGCAGTACTCGTAAATGCCGGATGGATAATTGTATCGCCTTCAACTGTAATATTGTCAAATCTGTTATTTCCGCTATTGCCTGTATTTTGACCGGCAAATAATATCTTCAATACCAATTTATCATTATTGTTAACAGCAGAAATAGAACTCAAATCAAGTGTAACCAATCCCCAGGCCAGGCCTGCAGAAACATTGCCAATAGGTAAACCCGCCGCAGTAAAAGTCTGTGCGCTGTCAAGACTATATGAGAACAATTGTTGAAGCTGACCACTTGCCAGGCTTGATGTTTGTGTTTCATATTTAATTACAATGTTCTGGTACTTTTTAGTTGGAATGTACCATAAGAACTGCATATAATCGCTAGGGTTACGTGTTCTCACTCCATAATTTGTCGCCCCGCAGCATCCCCCATATCCGGGTCTCTGATTTATAATATCCCCTACCAGATTATCAATGTAATCGTTGACATTGGTTGTATCATTAGCGCCTGCTACTTTGACAGGCTTA
Source organism: Bacteroidales bacterium (assembly GCA_003141415.1). Lineage (GTDB taxonomy): Bacteria > Bacteroidota > Bacteroidia > Bacteroidales > VadinHA17 > LD21. The sequence continues at coordinate 6,170 of PLLX01000071.1, read as the reverse complement.
TAGATTATTGAGGCATTTCCCAATGTCGAATAATCTGCGGGTATTACTCCTAGATGAGCACCACCTATCGTATTATTAAAATGCCAGTAATGGATAAGTTTTTTTGTCTGTGCCTGACTTTCAGCCTGAAATAAAAATAAAGCAAATGAACATGCTAAAATAAAGAGAATCTTTTTTTTCATCAGAATAGAATTATTTTTAATGGAATGATGTAATTCATCCCGGCTTATCGAAGTTCAGTTAATCCTTTAATTTCTAATTATCAGTCTTGAATTATACCTGCAAAGTGCAATATACCATCAAAGGTGGAAAAAATTTAAGTAGAAATTAAGTGAAGTTTGTTAAATTATTAATTTGATCATATTGACTGGTGAGAAATAGATTCATAAAAAAAGCTGGCCACAAGCTTGATAACCGCATCAAGTATTTGATTAATTTTTAATTATTGGTAAAACAGGTTTGCTTTGTCAGGCATCATTGATAAATAATGAACGACATCAGTTTGATATTAATAATGATGTTTTTATGGATAATAGAATCTGATTTTAATGTTTCAGAGGAGAAAATTTATAGCCCGGTAAAATATTCATTCAAAATATAACTGTCTGTTACTGAAAATAGTATAACTTTGGCGTAATGAATTTAAGAAATATCAATTGACAGGTTATACTTAAATTTTTGTATCTTGAGTTTCCTGATAGTTTTGGTTTTTCGAGGTATCATCTCATGTATCCGTCCCGATTCATCTTCAACCGTTCAACAAGTGATGATCATCAATGAGCTTTCCTACCCGATAAACTCAGATGATATACACGATAAGCCGACATTGAATATTTTCAATCCAATGAAACCAATAATGTATTCGAATGAACTTGAAATGAATACGACTCCAAATATTTATAACCCTATCCTCTATGATGAAAATCTTTCAATACTTCAACATAATAATGTTAATGGACCACGCGTGAGAAGAAAAAAGGTACAAGAGCAGGAACTTATTGAAAAGCGCGATACTATTAAAAAGATAAAAGAGTCTGATACTGATAAGTCTTTGCAGGTTTTCAATCCTGATATGGTGATTCAGGTCGGCGCATTCCATAATGAAACTAATGCTTTGTTATTGAGAGAAAAGCTTTCTGATTTGCTTAACAAAGCTGTGATAATTGTTCCTGCAGATGGTTATTTTAAAGTGCGGATAATTGGATTTAAAAGCTTAGAGGAGATAGGAGACCTTATTCAAACACTTGGTTTGCTTGGAATTAAAAATATATGGGTATTCCGGGCGATTAAGAAGGAAGGAGATAAATCTCAGGTTGTTGTTCAAGCTGATACTTCTCTCAGGGCCGTTAAGGATAAAATCAATTTACCTGTCATTGCAGAAGAGAAACCTGTCATTGCAGAAGAGAAACCCGTTATGGCAGAGCCTACTGTTAATCTGCAGGTCGGCGTATTCCATAGAAGATCAAAGGCATTACGGGCACAAAGAAGAATCACCAGTAAATTAAATCTGCCGGTTGAGATTGTCAGGGAATGGGAATACTATATTGTGTTCGTTACCGGGTTCAAAACAAGGGAAGAGATCTTTAAATACTACCCTAAACTTGCAGCGTTGGGATACCCTGACAGCTTTATGATTGAGAACAATAAAGGGACAAAACAGAATAAATAAATAGCTTTCTGATCAAAAAAGTTTCAGTATAGTTTTAATAATGCGAACGCTAAGTGTGGTCAAGGTCACAGGCTTTTCCTAAAGAAACATATTTTTAGGAAAATGGGAAACCGAATTTCAATTTGCAATATTCAAACCATCTGAATATTGTAAATTTGTAAATTAATAACAGTTATAAATGAAAGCAATTGTAATAGGAGCCACTGGATTAGTCGGAAACTTGATTTTGAGAGAAGTTTTGAATGATAACTATTTTTCGGAAGTGAGGATTTTTGTCCGAAAACCCACTGGGATTATTAATCCAAAATTGAAAGAAATTGTAAATCCTATGAAAGATATAGTTCCTTTGAGTTCTGAAATTCTGGGGGATGTCTTATTTAATGCTTTGGGAACTACGATAAAAAAAGCTGGTAGCAAGGAAGACCAACAACGTATAGATAGAGATTTACCTATAGCTTTTGCCAAAATTGCATCAGGTAATGGGGTTAAAATTATGCTCAATGTTTCAAGTGTTGGGGCAAATATGAATGGAGGATTTTATTTGAAAACGAAAGCCGAGATGGAAAAAGGGACAGAGATATTCTTCCCCCAAAGGGTTTTTCAGTTCAGGCCAGGTTTTTTGGCAGGAAAGCGAAAAGAGTTTAGATTAGTTGAGAAAATTGCTTTCGGGGTGATGAAAGTAATAGATCCAATTTTAATAGGATCTTCAAATAAATACAGGAGTATGCCTGTGGATACATTGGCAAAAGCAATGGTTAGTTTAAGTAAAAATCCTGCTGGAAAGCCAACTGTTTTACAATTTTCGGAAATAATGCAGTGTATTTGACCACAAAACTGCTGAAACCTGAAATTAATTTATTTGGCCCTGAGGTATTGCATGGGCCATGTTACATCCACACCCAGTTCCCGTGCGGCATTCAACGGGAAATAAGGGTTTCTCAGAAACTCCCTTGCCAAAAACACAAGATCGGCCTTTTCTTCCTGAAGAATTGATTCGGCTTGTCTGGCAGTGGTTATGAATCCCACTGCTCCGCTCAATATTCCCGTTTTTCGCACTGCTTCTGAGAACGGAACCTGGTACCCAGGACTGACAGGTATTTTGGCATTATATACATTACCGCCTGAAGAACAATCTATCAGATCAATGCCTATGTCTTTTAATATGTGAGCCAGATTAACACTTTCTTCCGTTGTCCATCCTCCTTCTGTCCAGTCAGTTGCAGAGATACGGACAAAAAGTGGATTTTCAGCCGGCCACACCGATTTAATAGCATCAATGACCTGTAGTAATATACGGATACGATTCTCAAAAGAACCCCCATACTCATCAGTACGCTTATTGCTTAAAGGAGATAAAAATTCATGTAACAGATACCCATGTGCGCTATGAATTTCAACCACCTTAAAACCGGCAATCAGAGCACGTCTGGCGGCTGCCTTAAAATCGGAAACCACCTTACGGATGTTTTCTTTGTCCAATGATTCAGGTGCCCTGTCTTCAACAATAAAAGGTATATTACTTGGGGCAACTGTTCGCCATCCGCCGTGATTTTCATCGAGCTGGTTTCCTCCTTCCCGGGGCACTGCACATGAAGCTTTTCTTCCTGCATGGGCAAGCTGGATTCCAGAAATGGCGCCCTGTAGATGTATAAAGTTAACAATCCTTCTTAACCCGTGAATATGCTCGTTGTTCCAGAGACCAAGGTCGCCGGGAGAGATCCGTCCTTCTGGTGAAACAGCTGTTGCCTCTGTAAAAATCAGTCCCGCGCCACCTATAGCTCTGGTTCCAAGGTGTACCAGGTGCCAATCATTCGTAAATCCGTCTATTGCCGAATATTGGCACATCGGCGAAACAACTATCCTGTTTTTTAAGGTGATATTCTTTATAATTAAAGATGAAAACAGTTTTGACATAACGAAGAAATATCTTTAATGCATTGTAATGCTCTCAAATGTAAGATTTAAAACAGTTTTAAACCTTACGGTAATGCAGCTTGTAATTTAAGCAGCCTGAATTAAGTATCAATATTAACGCTACAGCATATCCGGCAACTTTGATATAAGCTTACTTCGGTTTATTGTTAAAATAACGTTGATGCATATCGAGGGCCTTCTTAATAGCCGATTCAACAAGTGGTTCCATGACTTTATAACCTGCCAGGTTCGGATGTACGCCATCAGAGGTAAGTTCCGCCTTCAGTCCGTTGCGCTTATCGGCCATAGGTGTGAAGTAATCCAGATAAATACAACCATTGTTTTCTGCCCAATTTTTGATCCAGACGTTCAGTTGTACCACCTTTTCAGCTGGTTGCATATCCGGTCGCCAGGGAAAATCGAAAGCCGGAAGAACGGAAGACAAAACTACCGGTACGCCATTAGCTTTTGCCAGGTCAACCATGGAAGCGATATTGTCCTCTATCATTTCAAGTGTGCTGGGGCCGGTATTACCTGCTATATCATTGATTCCGGCTAAGATTACTATTACTGCAGGTTTGAGGTTAATTGCATCAGGCCTGAATCTGACCAGCATCTGCGGTGTGGTTTGGCCACTGATTCCACGATTCACATAAGGTTTGCCTGAAAAAAAATCAGAGTCCATGCGACTCCATCCTTCGGTAATGGAATTGCCCATAAAAACAACCCGCTTTTCACCAGAGACCGGCGGGCCGATTTTTATGTTGTCATCACGAAAACGGGCGAGATTTGCCCAGTCGTTGTGCATACGCTCTTCCGCTGCTTTTTTCCAGGCTTCCTGCTGCTCGGGAGTTGGTTTGGGTTCATTATTCTGAGCAACTAACATGGTACTACCTGTTATCATCAAAATGATTATAACTGATACGAATTTTAAGTTTTTCATAAGTTTATTATTTAACACGTGGTAAAGATATAAAAATTATACCCGGTCCAGTACCACCTGCAGCCCTGCTTCCAGGATTTGTCAGGAGCCAATTGACTTGTAACCACTTCCGGGTCATTGAAAATTCAGTGTATATGATTAACTTAGCAATTGATTAAAACACATTTTCGCTAAAAGGGTCAAAAGACTTACGTAAGATTTTTAGTCACTTTATAAAGAAAAAAATGAAATCACTTGTGAAAAAGCTGATAATAGCTTTTGCCGCCACTTTGGTTTTATGCAACCCTGCAAATTCGCAGACAGACAAACAGAAAAGTCAATCAATTAAGATGCCCTTAACAGATAGTATTTTTTTTAATTCTCTGGTTGCTCAATATGCCAAATCCTGTTCAAACCAAAGGACGGGAAACTCAAATCTGGAGAAAAGTAAACTACGAATGGCGTCTGGTTCATGTACATTACTCAGGGATGCCCGTTACAGGTCAGGACCAGGGTTTTTAATTTTCCTCACAAATATTCTATATTACCTGTTATGAAAAATCCGCCCTTTTAATAACATTTGACCGGTCAGAATCTATTTTTTAATGAGTTTATAAAATGCAGGAACTACCATTAAACAAAGCATTTATGTTACTGGAGCCTGGCCCGGTTGTTCTGGTTACCACAACCAGCGGGGGGAAGTATAATATTATGACGCTTTCGTGGCATATGGTTTTGGATTTCACTCCTCAGTTTGCCTTAATGACGGGAGCATGGAATTACTCTTATGAAGCTCTCGTGAAAAATAAAGAGTGTGTGATAGCTGTTCCGACAGTTGACATTTCTCAAACGGTTGTTGAAATAGGAGGGTGCTCCGGTTCTGACACCGATAAATTCAAAAAGTTTGAACTCACACCACTTAAAGCAAAGTCGGTTGCAGCACCGTTGATCAAAGAGTGCCTTGCAAATATCGAATGCCGTGTAACGGATTATATCGAAAAACACAATATTTTTATTCTTGATGCAGTGCATGCATGGATAGATTCTGACCGAAAGGAACGTCGCACAATACACGCTAATGGAGATGGAACATTTGTAGTTGATGGTCGAACCATAAGTTATCGCAAGTTAATGCTTCCAAAACTACCTCCCGGTGTATAATAAAAACACCACTACGATTATATGTGTGAGTGTTTGATTGACCTTGCAGCCCAGACGGAGGTACGATCCCCGGTCCTCATGATTATGAATTATGATTATCAATTACAACCACAAACCTCCTGTAAATTGAATAACAGTAATTTATTTTGGCCAACGTAGGTCAGGATTACTGGTTTCCCCAATCAGGGTAGTTTTATTCAAAGCGAATAAGCAAATGCTGTTTTTAAAAATTTGTATCTTTATACAAACCTTACACTAAAACACTATGAAAACGAGTTTTCTTCAAATCTTTTGTATAGTTGTCCTCTCAGTGGTTTCGATTTTCGATGCGAAATCGCAGGATAAGCTAAGTCAGTCTCTTGCTTCAATAAAGGAGAAGATACAAGATGTTCAAATTGACAAAACCACCTATAAGCAATCCATAGATGTTTTGGACGAAAGTAAAGGAAAGCTTAGTTTCGTTTCTTTGGCAGTTTTGCCTTTTTCGTCAACCAATACAGAAAC
>PLLX01000034.1 GCA_003141415.1 Bacteroidales bacterium | reverse complement strand
TAAAAATGGTAGAATTTTAGAACATATTTTGGTAATGAGTAATTATATCGGAAGACCAATCCAAAAAGGGGAAATTATTCACCATAAGAATGGAATAAGAGATGATAATCGAATTGAAAATTTAGAATTATGGACTTGTAGTCATCCTTCCGGATCACGTGTAAAAGATAAAGTTAAATGGGCTATAGATTTTTTAAAAGAATATGGATATAAAGTAGAAAAGGTATAATAATGGGATCACCATTTCCAGGACCTACACCACCTTACAATAACCCTCCGATTGAACCTCAATATTTTCAACCCAGTCAATTTTATATTTCTTCAATCACACTAGGAATAAATACAACGATTACAACAATAAAAAATCATAATTATGTGATTGGACAAGCGATTAAATTAATAATTCCTCCTGCCAATGGATGTAGGCAGCTTAATGAAGTAACAGGATATGTTATTTTGATTCCAACAGCAAATAGTGTTACAACGACAATTAATTCATCAATGAATGTAGATCAATTTGTAAGTTCGTTTTCTTTTAATCAGCCACAGATTCTGGCTGTTGGAGATGTTAATACTGGAATTATTTCTTCAACAGGAGCTACAATTCGTAGAATAGCGATATCAGGAGCATTTGTGAATATTTCTCCTCTTTAGAATAAAATAGAAAAAATTAATATTTCACCATTATAGGTTTATTATGTCAGAAGCAAAAAAACCAAACGTTAGTTCAGAATCAGAAAAAGAATTAGTTAAAGTTGCCAAACAATTTGAAGATTTCGATCAGAATGTTAAGAATTTGACCTTAGATAGGATGAATTTGGCTCCCAAAGCAGATATCGAACCCCAAACCAAAATTGCCCAATCTGATCTTCAAAAAATGAAAGATGTTTATCTAAAACCTGAAAAGGCAATTTCTTGTAGAGACAAGTTTAATGAAGAATATCGTGAAGCATACAACTTCGCTAAAGAGTATGTTCACTTCATTGCTGAGAATAAAGAGATTATTGGCGAAACAATTAAACTCTGGACAAGACCATTTGCAGGAATGCCAGCAGAATATTGGTCTATTCCTTGCAACAAGCCTATTTGGGGTCCAAGATATTTAGCAGAACAGATCAAGAGAAAATTTTATCATCGATTAGTGATGGATGAGAATAAAACTGTCGGATCAGATGGAAGAGCAACATATTACGGATCAATGGCAGTAGACACGACAATTCCAAGATTAGATGCTCATCCTGTCATTAATCAAAAATCAATCTTTATGGGAGCTAAGAATTTCTAATGAATTTGCTTTATTAATATATTACAAGATATTATAAATGCCTGTATAATTATTTATAATATAAGAAAATGGAAAAAGTAATATAAAGAAAAGCATACTATTCATCAAAGAGTTCATAGAGCAGTTCACAAGGGAATCTTACTAAGATCTGTTTTTTGTATAGAATGCAAGAAAATGTGTAAAACTGAAGGTCATCACGAAGATTATTTGAAACCATTGGATGTTATTTGGCTTTGCAGGTTATGCCATGCATCTAAAATAGAAAAACTGTAAAGGACTCATTATCAATCTTTTGAATGATATCATAACTTATATAAGAAGAATTATCAAAACTCCTTCGAATGCGCAAATCACTGATAATTTGATAGTCGATTATATTAATCGGTTTTGGATTATGGATGTCGATGCCAGGATTCAATTATTTGATTTGAAAACAACCTATCAATTTCAGACAACCCCTGGTATCGATCAATATAACATGCCACTTTATAATATCCAGGGGAGTAATCTACAGGAAAATATTGGTCAATACCCAGTTTATCAAGGATTTTTTTCTCCTTGTTTTGTAGATGGGATTCAGATTCCTTATTACACGGAAAGAAATCAATTCAATAATATTTGGCCAAATTATCTATTAGAAAAGAAATTTATAGGAATAGGCAATGGAACAGTCGGACCTTATACTTTTCCGCTTCCATTTATTCCTAAATTTCCTATACCCATCGTTAATGAGCAATTCTCAGGAATATTAAGAGGCCATGTTGATATTCAAGGTATAATGGCAGTCCTAAATGCTGGAGGAAATAATGTCGACCCTCCTTTAGTCGAATCAGCAACAGCGTTAATTCCAGATCCACAAAATTATCTCTCTGTAATTCCAACAACAAGTATTTTCCCTCAAGTTTATTTTACAAGTACTGATGAAACAGGAAAAAATATTGTCATTTCAGATACAGGAATATTTCTAGAAGATAATATGTATTGTGGTTTGCTTATGAATCCTGGAAGTGCACCATATGGAAATACAGCTTTATTTAATCCCTTAGATACTACAACTTATACAGATACACAGAATACTATAAATTATGTCACTGGAATAGCAAATAATATTTATTTTCCAGAAGCTATTCCTGCCGGAGTTCCAATTAATGTCCAAGCAGCATTCTATCAATTTGGCCTTCCTAGGGCTATTCTTTACTATAATAATGTTCTTATCTTACGAAGCCCTCCAGATACACAATATCTCATCACCATCGATGCTTATTTGACTCCAGCAGCATTTTTAAATTCTGGTCAAGCGATACAATTTGCTTACATGTCAGAATATATAGCACGAGGAGCTGCAAGAAAGATTCTTTCTGATTTAGGAGATAAAGAACAATTTGGATTCTATGAACAATTTTTTAGAGAACAAGAATTGTTAGTCTGGAAAAGAAGCCAACGACAATTTACCTCTACTCGAGTACAAACAATTTATTCTGGTGGTGGATTTGGTAGTAGTTGGGGTGTAGGATCAGGAACAGGTGTAACATAATTTTAGGGGAAAACAATGACATTCGATTATTTTAATATAGTTCCAAATGCGCCGAATGATCCTGCTGATGATCAACCAAAAATGCTACAAAATACACAAGCGATATCAGGTTTAATTGCTGTTGATCATATTGGATTTAATTTAATAAATGGAGGAACTCACACAGTAGTTCATTTAAAGAATAATGCTGGAAATGCAGCACCTCTTATAGGCTTTGGGGAATTATATGCTCAAACGATATCAAGTATCATTTCAGACACAGCTCTTTATTACCAAACAGGATCAGGACTTAATATTCAGATGACTGTTAATGGACTTCCAAACCCTGTTAGTAACACTGCAGGACCTCCTATTCAAAATAGAGGATGGACTTTTCTCCCTGGAGGTATCATTATGAACTATGGAAACATTGTGGATTGTCCTGTTTCTCCTGCTAATCAAGCAGTTGTTTATCTTCAACCTTATCAAGTTGCTGCTCCTTATATGTTAACTTTTGGTTATTCCGTTTCAGGAAGTATTACAACTTATAGTGTCTGGTTAGATAATCCAGGTAGTAACACAAAATTGGGATTTAACATAAAGACAACTGCGCCTATTCATAATGTAATTTATTGGTGTGCAATAGGACAATAATGGCTGATCAAATTTATATTGGACAATATTCAAAGGGTCTTAGATCTGATGTAACAGCTTTCAATGTTGATAATGATGCTTTCCCAACTCTTTATAATTTCTACTCATGGAGAGGAAGAATTAAAAGAAAGAGGGGAACTGGTCTTCTTGGTAGACTTCAAAGACAAATTTCATTAGCTACAAGTCCAACAGCTTGGCAGAAACCTGCCTTAGCGACAGTTGGAGGAGTAGGAGAACTTATTATTCCTTTCAGTTCTTTTACAATCACGAATATTACAAGCAATTCAACAGGAACCAGAGATCCTCAACCTGCAATTATTACTACTTCAATACCTCATGATTTTGTTGTTGGTGATTTAGTGAGTATTTCTGGAGTTATAGTATCTAAAGGAAAAAATCTTAATTTAAACAATTTGACAATTGAAGCAGTTACTTCTACGACAATTACTATAAATGTCACAATAACAACGCAGTATAAATATGTTAGTGGAGGATTAGTTTTCTCAGGAGAAACATCTTCTATAGCCCCAGGGACTATTAATTTAACAAATACAGCAACAGCTGATCTCTACACTGATCCTAATGAAGATGGAACATTATTTAAAAATGGAGTTTTAGATCCAGGAAGCAATATTAATTATGCAACAGGAATAATCACTTTTAGTGGAGCTGGAATTACTACTTTTATAGGAACATATGATTATTATCCTGAAGAACCTGTCATGGGTCTTAGAGACTTTGTTCCAAGTCTCCCAACATATACTTCAGTTTCCAACTCTCAATTTCCTCTTCTACTAGCTTTTGATGTTCAATATAGTTATCAAATCAATCAAAATTCAAATGTGACTAATTTCTATTCCACAAGTTACTACAAGAATTCTCCTCTTCCTTTAGGAAATTTAGAAAATAATCCTGTAATATGGTCTGGACAGGATTTTGAACAATTTTGGACGATTAATTATTCTGGAGCATTATGGGCAACAAATAATAATCCAGGTTTTAATTTCGTTAAAGGTTCGGTCATTGGCACTCTTACAGGAACTACAATTTTATTTAACTTTACATCAGCAGGACTCAATTACACTTCCTTAGTTGTAGGAGATGTTCTTTGGTTTAATGAATGGCCAGCAGCTCCTGCATCAACAATCAATCAAGTGACAGGAGTTGTTTCTATTAACAGTGGTGCAGCTGCTGGTAATTATACAGTAACTTTTTCAACATCTGTTACAGTAACGGGAGTTGGTATTACTCAATTATTGACTAATTATATTGAAGGGCAAGATGGAATTCGTTGGTATGACGGAGATCCAACTTCAACAACTGGGCTTCCTACTGTACCTCCACAACCATTTGGTTGGGTGAATTTTTCACCTCCATTGACTGCAACTTCCGTTTCTATTGATAGCACTACTCCTGCTCTTTATTATTTAGTCGGTGCATTGGCAATTCTTCCTTTTAAAGATCGATTACTTTTCTTTTCTCCTTTTATTCAAACTTCGAGTGGAGCTCCAATATTATTACAAGATACAGTTCTTTGGAGTTGGAACGGAACTCCATATTATACAGTCGATGCATCTGGCAATCCTTTTCTTGTACCTATAGGAGAAACAGCAAATCCAAAAGCTTATTATGTAGATCAAACAGGTCTTGGAGATTATCTTCCAGCTGGTGTCACTCTTCCGATTATTACTGTTAATTCTAATGAAGATGCTATAATCATTGGATTTGGTGGAAATGGAGGAAAGAAACGATTTGTTTATACAGGAAATGATCTAGAAGCATTCTTATTTTTTAATATCACAAATGACATGCCTTCAATGTCTACATTTTCAGCGATTAATTTCGATTCAGGAGTGATAGATATTGGACAATATGGAATTACTTTAACCGATCAACAATCATGTGAAAGGATAGATTTAGAAATTCCTGATGAAGTTTTCAAAATCCAGAATGAAAATAATGGACCTCAACGAGTAAATGCAATTAGAGATTATTTTAAGGAATGGATCTATTTTTCTTATCCTGTCAACAATAGCCAAATAAGAGAATCAAGTGATCAAATTAATATTGTCTATCCTACTCAGACCTTTCTTTACAATTACAGAGATGATACTTGGGCAATTCTTTATGAGAATTTTACTACTCACGGCAGATATCGAGCACAAAATAAGAAATCTTGGACTACACTTATTTATAAATCATGGGAAACATGGAGAGAGCCTTGGAATTCTGGTGTTAATTCTGTATTGATGGCTCAAATTATTGCAGGAAATCCTCAAGGATTCGTCTTAATAAGAAGTGAAGGGACTGGAGAAGCACCATCAGGAACAATTGCGGGTATAATTAATGCTGGAAATGGATACACACAGATAAATTCAGCAAGTCATTGTGTAACTTCAAATAACCCTATTACTGGATTTGGAGATTATTTATACTTCTTAAGTGCTCTTGGAACGACTTGGATTAATGGACAAATTGGAAAAGTGATTAATATAATTGATGAAGATAATTTTGTTGTAGATATTCTTTTCCAAGCTGGAACATATTTAGGTCTTGGAACTTTCACAAGGCTTTCTCAACCACTTTTACAAACTAAGCAATTTCCTTTTTATTGGGAACAAGGAAGAAAGACAAGACTTTCTGTTCAAAAATATCTTTTAGAAAAAACTCAAAGTTCTCAGGTCACATTAGATATTTATCTAAGTCAAAATGCTGATGATGTTTGGAATAATCCGATAGTTTCTGGGATTCCAAATGGATTGATTTATTCACAAATACTTTTCACTTGTCCAGAAAGTACCAATTTAGGATTAACTCCTGCAAATGTAAATTTACAAATGTCAACAGGAGTTGCTCAAAATCAAATCTGGCATCGATATAATCAGTCCTTAATTGGTGATTCTATCCAAATTGGAATAACATTAAATGACTTACAGATGAGAAATATATCTTATGCAACTGATGAAATTGTTCTTCATGGAATTCAATTAACTTTTGAACCTGGGCCTATGGTATCGTGACAACGCCTAATACTCCATTATTATCAAGTCCTTATCTTCGAGTTCAAAGATTATTTCCTTATGATGATGTTAAGAATTTATCTGGTCAAATTGATCAAACTTATATTGATATTGCGACTAAAGTAAATTTAAGAACGATTGGAATATTTCCTACTAATTTTCAAGTAGCGACTGGAGAGACTTGGTATCTAGCTGGAGGAAGTCAAAGACAGCAAACATTACGGCAAGTTTATCCATTTGGACCTATAACGCCAGGTACAACGATTCTCATTCCAACAGGTATTAATATAAATACCTTATTTCTATTTACTAGGATTTATGGTGAAATTGTCACAATAAGCGGTACGAACTTTAGGCCTATTCCTTATATCAATCCAAATTTGCTTTCCGATGGTATAGGTATATTAGTTGGAAACTTTGGTGCTCCTCCGGTTCAAAATATACAAATAATAGTTGGTGCAACATCTCCTGCGATTGGTTCTGGTTTCGTTGTGCTTGAATGGTTATCACAATTTTAATATTAGAAATATTTTGTCCCTGTTATTCTAGGAAAAAAGGATTAATGTATGCCATTACCTGCAAAAATAAAAATTAAAAAAAATAAACCAATTACAGGATTAAATCGTTCTCGAGGTAAAAGCAAAAAGACATACGAACAAAGTATTATCGATAATTATAAAAGAAAAAAATCTACTCAAGGAAGAACTGATAGATCTGGTGATATAGTGCCAGAAGGTTACAACAAAGGTCAAATCAATCAATATACTCCTGAGCAAACCGAATTATATAAACGCTCCTTTGGACAAACTGCTCCTGATAGTTATACATCTAGATTAGCTGCTGGAGATCAATCACTATTCGAAGAGATAGAAGCACCAGCATGGAAACAATTTCAACAAGCTCAAGGGCAATTGGGATCAAGATTTAGTGAATTAGCTTCTGGAGCCAATAGCGCAAGGCGAGGAGGAGGATTCCAAAGAGCAGCTAATCAACAATCATCAGATTTTTCAATGGATTTACAAGCTAAACGACAAGAACTTCAACGAGGAGCTATATCAGATTTAGGCAACATGACTCATCAATTACTTGGCGAAAGACCTATTGAAAAATTCTTAGCTCCAAAACCTCAAAAGCCACAAAAACAAGAAAAAAAAGGTTTTGTAGAACAATATGGACCATTAATTAATACAGCAGCCAGCTTTGCAGCCGCAATAATATAAGGAAAATATTATGGTACAAATTTTACCACAAAGACCTGCCATTCAACAACCATCTAAAAGAAGTAAAGTTGCCGAATTTAGTGAAGCAGCTCGTATTGGTTTAACTCCATTCTTAGAAAAAATCATTAAAGAAAAAGATGAAAAAAAACAGCAAAAATTGATAAATGAATCACGTGAAAAAGAAAATGAAGCTGTAAAAAAATTGACAGGTTTTGATTTCAGTGGGATTGAAAATGAAGAAACACGATCGAAACTTACTCAACAAGCATTTAAATCGGCAGGAAGAAAGAAATTCGTAGATGAATTGAATCTTGGGAAATATGGAATTGGAAAAGAAGAACTTTCTGGAATAAATGAAACACCAAATATTCAAGAACAACAACAATTTCAAGGAATGGAAGAAGGACAACAAAGATCTCCTAGAGGAGAAATGAAAGTAAAAGTGCGTTCACTCATTCCAAGAGAAACAATACTTGCAGCAGAAGCAGAAGATCCTCAATTGGCTAATTTATTACAAAAATTTAATGAAAATCAAACTGATGAAGCACGACATCAAGAAAAACAATTTACAGAAGCTCAAGAAAGATCACCAGAAACACAACGACAAAAGCATTTGATAAAAGCAGAAGCAGAAGCAGATTCAAAATATGTCACTGATCTTAATAATTCTTTAAAATCAAATATCCAAAAGACAAGAAGTTTAGAAAATTTAAAGAAATTAAATGAGAAAAATGTCACTGGAAAAGCTTTTGAAAAAGGTCTAGAAAAAACTGGATTTATAAATTTTACCTCAGAAGGAAGAAGAGAATTTGCTGCTGAAGTAAAAAATCTAATTTCTGATATTAAAACTATTTTAGGTGGCCAATTTTCTAATTTTGAGTTTCAAACAATATTGAACGCATATCCTTCGGCTGATTTTAGCAAAGAAGCTAATAGAGCTATTATCAATAATTTAGAGGTTTTTCAGGATATAAAAAATAAAGAATATGAAATTGCTCAACAATTAATTGATCAAAATGGTGGTGATATTACTCCAAAAATCCAATTTTCGGTTAATAAAAAAGTTCAAGAATATACAAATTCAAGAGCTGATGAAATTAAAAGAAATACTCAGAAAATCATCAATGAACAACATAATATTCCAAAAGGTCATACATTTCTTATAGATCCAAATGGTGAAGAAATATCAGTACCAAATGATAAAGTTGATGAATTGTTAGAATTTGGAGCTCAATATCCATGAATGTTCAGCAAGATCCTTTTTCTCAATATCGAATAAATAAATCTCAGAGTCAATCTACTCAAAAAGAAAAGCCTGAAAAAGAAAATAATCCATTTGAGCAATATAAAATAAAAAAAGAAGAAGAACCTTCTTTCTTATCTGAAATACCTCGTCATGCCACTAGAATTGGCTCAAGAGTGGTTGAAACCGTTGGAGGAGCTGTCGGAGATATACAAGATCTTATTCAAGCAGGAGTATTTTTAGGAGTAGAAAAATTAACTGGAAATAAAGTATCCGAAGAAGGAAAAAAATTTGCAACGAAATTGAGTAGATATCCAACTTCTAAAGAATTAAAAGAATTTAGTGAAACATCAACTGAAGGTTACACAAAAGCTAAAAATTCTGGAGAAGAACAAGTAGATGAATATGCAGAAACTGTTGCGAGTTTACTTGGTCCGGTCAAATTCAGAAAAGCATTAGGATTAGCTGCCATTGGAACCGGATCAAAAAAAGCAGCAGAAGCATTAGGATTTGGAAAAGAAGTTCAAGAAGTCTCTAAAGTTGGTTCTATTGTTTTAGCATCTATGTATAATCCACAAGGAGTTAAAAAACTCATAAGTAATTATTACAACGAAGCTTATGGTTTAGCACCTAAAGAATTATCATTGAATGCAACTCCTCTTGAGAAAAAATTAACAGGTTTATCGGAGACATTAAGTGAAGGATTAAATGCTCCTAGTGAAAAAGCTGCCATGACTGTTGTCAATGATTTAAAAAATAAAATCAAAAATGGTACTTTATCATTAAGAGAAGCAATGGCAAGCAATCGTAGTATTAATGAAATCATGGGAGATCCTACGTTATTGAAGAGAGGAAGAAATCTCATGAAAGAAATTAAAAAAGGTCTTAATGAAACAATTTCTTCTTATGAGAATTCTGATTTTCAAAAAGCATGGACATCAGCTAATGAAGCTTTTGGTGGATTGAATGAAAGCCAAAAAATGAGTAGATTTATTCTCAGAAATATTGGGCAAAAACCTTTAGCAAAAGGATTGTTTACTTTAGCTTTTGAAGGATTAAGTGGACATCCTGAAGCAATCATACCAACTGCCGCTGGTATTGGAGCAACAATTGCAGGTGTAAAATCATTAGAATTTTTACATAGATTAGTATTTAGTCCTACGATAAGAAAATATTATTCACAAGTTGTTTTAAATGCTGCTCATAAAAATTCAAGAGCAATGATAAAATCAAGTGAAAAATTAGAAAATGCCTTAGAAAAGGAAGACAAGAAAAAGGTTAATAAATCTTATCGTCCTCGTTCTTCTCTTCAAAATAACCAACAATAATCATTAAAGATAAAATAAATACTAAAAAAATAAATAATCCCATATTAAGTTCCTTTTATGTAAAAATTATTGAGATAAAATCAGATTAAATATCTAAATATTCTTCTTTTTCTTCAAAGTATTTAATTACCCACATTATTATTTGTTCCTATGTTTTTCTCTCTTTCTATCATTTCTCGAGCATATTTCTGAAGATCGATATGTGCCATTCTAGATAGTTCTGAATGAGATATTCTTATAGCAGAACGCGATGTACTTCCAATTCTTATGACACAAATTCGGCAATTTTTTATAGCTCGACGAATTGTAGATTCTGAAACACCAACTTTGCTTGCAAATTCTTTAATCGAATAGAATTCTTTATCCATATTTGAATTATGCAACTTTATGCAAATTTGATGCAAGTGAATAAAAAAGTATATGTTTGACTGAATCCATAAATTTTTATGTTGTTGTAAGAATTGGAATATCATATATTGAAATTATATTAAAAAATATGACGCAAGTCACTTAAAAGGATATTGTTATGGTTTTGGCATATGGCTTATCTGGATTCGTTTCTGTCCCTCCTGCACCTATTAGTGGAAATGGTCCTCCTCCAGCTGGATTTCGCGGCGCTTTGGGTCAACAATACTTTGATTCTAGTCAATCACCTCCTGTTGAATATGTTTTCAATGGGGTATCTTGGAATATCGGTGGAAGTCCATCTGCCACCACATCAAGTTTGGGAACAGTTCAATTAAGCACACTCTCCCAATTGCAAAACGGTAATGCTCCTGCTGGTGCTTTTGTTTCTTTGACAAATGATATTGCTACTGTTATTGCGGGTGTAGTAGCAGGTGCTGTTCCTCCTGCAACGATTGCACAAGCCGGTATTGTAACTCTTGCTACAAATGCACAAGCTGCAGCTGGACTTGTCACTACAAATGTTGTAATTAATCCAGGATCTTTAGCATTTGCTTTGGCAAATTCTGCATCTCTTCCAATTGGAAGTGGATCTCCAGGAACAGGTGCTTTTACTACTCTTGCATTTACAACCATGACAGGTAGTGCTGGAGGTACTTTGGCATCTGGTGGTACTGCAATTGGTATCGGTCAAGATGCTTCAGCTGATGCAATTAATATTGGTACAGGAGCAGCTGCTAGAGTTATCACAATTGGTAACGTAACAGGAGCAACTCAATTAGTTCTTAATGCTGGAACCGCAGCATCTTCAATTAACACAACTAATGGTGTTTTCAATCTTTTGACAGGAACAGGAGCTATTAATGTAGGTACAGATGCTGCCGCTAAAACTATCACTGTTGGTAACTCAACAGGAGCTTCTGTTGTAACAATAAATACTGGTACAGGTAGTTCTCTAAATCTTGGTACTAATGCAATTGCTCATACTGTAACTATTGGTAACGTAACTGGAGCCACTGCAGTTGTTGTTAATTCAGGTACTGCGGCATCTTCTTGGAATACAACTAATGGTGTCTTCAATCTTTTGACAGGAACCGGTTCAATTAATCTTGGAACTGATGCAGCAGC
Source organism: Bacteroidales bacterium (assembly GCA_003141415.1). Lineage (GTDB taxonomy): Bacteria > Bacteroidota > Bacteroidia > Bacteroidales > VadinHA17 > LD21. Next base: position 27,255 of record PLLX01000034.1, on the reverse strand, counting down.
CAAAGCAATCACAATTGGTAATATTACAAGTACAACAGCTGTTGTTGTCAACTCGGGAACCGGTGCTTCATCATGGAATACAACAAATGGAGCATTTTTACTTGCTACAGGAACAGGAGCAATTAATTTAGGAACTGATGCTGCTGCTAAAGTAATTACCATTGGTAACGTAACAGGAGCATCGCAAGTTGTAATTAATTCAGGAACTGCTGCAGCTTCTTTCAATACAACTAATGGTGCATTTAATCTTACGACTGGTACAGGAACTATTAGTATTGGTGCAGATGCTGCCGATCATGCTATTAACATTGGTAATTCTACAGGGGTTACAACCGTTTCTCTAAATGCTGGAACTGGTGGTGTTAACGTAGGAACAAATGCAATTGCTCATACAGTTACAATTGGTAATGTGACAGGTGCTTCAGCTGTAGTAGTAAATTCAGGGACAGCAGCTTCATCATGGAATACTACAAATGGTATTTTCAATCTTTTGACAGGTACTGGAGCGATAAATCTTGGTACAGATGCTTTTGCTAAAGTAATTACCATCGGTAACATAACAGGAGCAACACAATTAGTTCTTAATGCTGGAACAGCGGCATCATCCATCAATACCACAAATGGTGCTTTTGCCCTTGCAACTGGAACAGGAGCAATCAATTTAGGTACTGATGCTGCAGCAAAAGTTATTACTTTAGGAAATATTACTGGAGCTACTCAAGTAGTAATTAATTCAGGAACAGCTGCTGCTTCATTCAATACTACAAATGGTATTTTCAATCTTGTAACAGGAACAGGTGCAATAAATCTTGGAGCCGATGCAGCTGCAAAAACTATCACTATTGGTAATGTCACAGGAGCTACAAATCTTGTTCTTAATGCAGGATCAGGTGCTTCCACGATTACGACTACAGGTGGCTCTTTAGCTATTGCTACGGGTGCAGGAGCACTTAATATTTCTAATGATGCTGCAATAACAACTGTACAAATTGGTACAGGTGGTGCTGCTAAAACTGTTGTTCTTGGTTCAACAAATACTACTTCGACCACAACTATTAACTCAGGTTCAGGTAATGTAAACATTACTGGTGGTAATTTAGTGATTGCAACATCTGCGAAAATGCTTCAATGGAAAGGTGGAGCAGCGACTGACTTTAGAGGAACTGGAACTTTGGTTGCAGGTACATTGCAAATAAATAATACCAATATTGCAACTGGGGATATGATTTTCTTAACAAGAACTGCTGTTAATGCTTCTACAATAACTGGTGAGTTAACATATACAATTAGTAATGCTGCGAGCTTTACAGTTACCTCGACGATTCTTGGTACACCGGGATCCACACAGACAGCCGATGTCAGTTCATTCGCCTATATTATCATCAGACCAGTTTAATATTGATGATGTTATTTAAGTTTGGTATAACATGGTTAAATTCGAAAAACCATGAGGAAATATGATTAAAAATAAGACGTCATTAGAAATAAAAAAAGGCGAAAGAATTTATCAATTCATTTGCGAATTAGATTCACCATTAGGTGAAGTTTTTGATGTGATGAGTGAGATTAGAGGCTATGCTATTGATTTGATGAATAAAGCAAATCAACCACCTCCTTCTCAAGAACAACCACCTGTTAACGAGGTTCCTGATGGGAATAAACAATAGTCAAAATGCTCTTTGTGGAACTGAACTTTCTGCAGTAATGACTGGATCTAATGTACTTATTGGTGTACTTCCAGTAAGTCCAGCGATTATTATTTTTGATAATCAAGGAACTGTTTCAGTTAAAATTTATGTAAATGGAACTGCAGATACTCAATTGTGGAGGACATTTCCAGCGGGAGAAGCTATTGTATTAGATTTAAGAGCAGCACACGCGGTTGCTCCTAATTTTGCTTTTGCTCAAGGAACATCTTTTTATGGAAATGGAGCGAGTGGCACATTTTCTATTTCCTATGTCTATGCTCAAAACATGTAGAGGTGAAAATTGAGTCAAATCTATAAACCTAATGCTGGTGGTGGTGGAGGCGGTGGCGTCACAGAAGTAGATACGCAATCAGGAAATGCAGTTCCATCAGCTGGAGTCTTGTTACTTAATGGATACGATACTACTGAAAATAATGTATTTGGAATTGAGACAAAGGGTAACACAAATGGTGGAAATCCTCCTGGAACTGGTGCTACAAATGAAACAGATGTCTATTTAACCAATCGCTTTCATGGTTCTGCTACATCCACGGGGGTTACTCCTGTCACTCTAATGACATGTCCAATGCCATTAAATTCAGGTGTCTATCAATTTATAGTTATTATAGTTGGACATGATACTACAAATAGTTTGGGAACTTCTACAGTTGATACGATTACTTTTCGCACAACAGCTGGAGCATCCGTTTTAATTAGTGGCGGAGATTATGTTACACAAGAAGATCCTGCATTCGTAGGAACCATTTCTTATAATTCTGTTTTAACTCCAGGCGTCTTAACTATTCAAGTCTCTGGACCAGCACTAACAAATATTAATTGGTCAGGTCATGGAACTTATACGGTGGTGAACTAATGACATACACAGGAATTACAGGTTTTGTCCCAGGTCCTCCTCCAGCTAATCAACAAGGCATTGGTTGTGCAAGCAATCTTGATTTAAGCGGAATTCAGCCTCCAGGACAACCTGGAAATTGTTATACTGCAGATGGTCAATTATGGATTGGTTCTACTTCTTTGACAGCAGGTGGAACTAATTCAAAAATCGGTACTTTAACAGCAGGTACAGGAATTACCATAACAAATGGATCTGGATCTATAACAATAGCATCATCGGCAGCTGCCACAGACCTTCATGTAGCCCGATTCATCGTTGCATCTTCTACGGCTGGAACAGGTGCTAATTTTACGACTATTGCTTCAGCGATCGCAGCGGCGCAAGGAACTGGGATCAATTCGACGGTATTCATTCAACCGGGAACCTATAAGGAAAATATCACACTCGTTGCAGGGATCAATCTTTGTGCATTTGATTGCGATTCTCTAACACCGAACGTCATCATACAAGGAAAACTTTCTTTTTCATCAGCGGGTACAGTATCAATTTCAGGAGTACAACTCCAAACTAATTCGGACTTTTTTTTGACTGTGACAGGGTCAGCGGCTTCCATCGTGAATTTGAATAATTGTTTTCTGAACTGCTTCAACAACACAGGAATATCTTACACGTCATCCAGTGGTAGCTCTCAAGTTAATATAGGATTATGTTCTGGAAATATTGGAACAACGTTGATCGGTCTATTTTCTGCCTCTTCATCAGGAACATTAAAAATAAATAGTAGTTCTTTTACCAATAGAGGGAATACGGTAACTGCAAGCACAATGAGTGCAGGAACATTGAATGTTAATAATTGTTATTTTGAAATTCCTTTTACAACATCAGGAACAAATTTAATAACAGCGTTTGCAAATTCGCTGGTTGCTACAAATGGGCAAAATTCAATATGTATAACTGCTGGTGGATCAGGAACTAACACGGTAAATAATTGTGTGTTTAATTCAGGAACAGCCTCTGCAATTTCAATAAGTTCTACATTAAAAGTATTGAATTGTAGCATAGCCTCACAGAACACTAATGTGATTACAGGAATAGGAACATTATCAAGTGCCGGAATAAGCTTTTATGATACAAGTTCCTTGATAAACACAACGACACAAGTACCTTTTATTCTAACAAACGATGCAGTTAAGGTTACAACTCCAGGCGCATATCCATATACGACTATCCCTCAAGATGCTGTTATTTTAGTCGATACAACTTCAGCGAGAGTAATTACTCCTTTGGCATCCCCTACAACTGGTCAAATGCATAGGATTAAGGACAATACAGGAACAGCGGCAGCTCACAACATTACGGTGACTCCAAGTGGGAAAAACATAGATGGCGCCGCAAGCTATGTGATCAATACGAATTATGGTTCGATTGATATTTGCTATAATGGCACACAATGGAACGTACTCTGATATGTCACATACAAATACAAACAATATTATGATTAATGAATTACAATCAAATCTACCATTATCACCTGTTTTGCTCCCATCATCAGGCACTTTGCATTTATCAGGATTTTATTTAACCACTCAGACGGTATAACCATGGCAGATATTGGAACAGCAGCAACTGGAACAGTTCTAGTGGGTTCTGGCTCTGGTGCATCCCCAGCTTTTAGTGCTACTCCTTCGGTTACATCATTGACAATAAGCGGAACACCAAGCGCTGGCACTGATGCCACAAATGTGACATATGTGACAAATGCCATAACAGCAGTTAATCCGGCGACAAGTGTGGTAGCGGCTACAACAGCTAATCTTAACGCCAATTATCTTAATGGCGTTGGAGGAATAGGCGCCTCTCTTACCAATGCAGGCGCTCTCGTTGCCTTTACTATTGACGGACAAACACCAACTTTAAATCAGAGAGTTCTAGTTAAGAATCAGGCTAGCACATTCCAAAATGGTGTTTATACCGTAGCTACTCTTGGTACAGGTGCAGTTGCGTGGATATTGATTAGGTCGTTAGATTATGATGCTCCATCGGATATAAATAATACAGGCGTGATAAATGTCCTCAATGGTACAGCTAACGCTCTGACAGGATGGTTGATAAATTCCACTGTTACGACGGTTGGAACAGATGCAATAACTTATACTCAATATAATGCAGCGCCTATATCAGTAACTCAGCATGCTGTTTTAATTGGAGGTGTAAGTAATGCCGTTGTATCTACCGCTGTTGGTGCAACAGGAACAGTTCTACAAGGAAATACAGGAGCAGATCCGACTTATTCAACTGCGACTTATCCGTCTATAGCTACAGGTACAGGCACGCTTCTTAGGGCGGATGGCACTAATTGGGTAGCGACTACATCAACTTATCCTAACACAAATGCGATCAACACTCTTCTATATGCTTCATCAGCTAACGTAATGTCTGCTTTAGCAACTGCAAACAATGGTGTTCATGTTACAGGAACGACAGGGATTCCGAGTGTTCTAGCGGCGGGAACATCGGGCGCATTATTACAATCAGGGGCTCCAGCCGCTTGGACGACTGCCACATATCCAACTACAGCAGGAACAGCGGGTAATGTTTTAAAGTCTGACGGAACAAATATAATTTCTTCTTCAAATTCTGGTAACCATGTTTTGATCCAATCTCAAACTGCATCTAGTGTTTCCTCGCTCACATTCACAACCGGAATAACGGGATATGATATTTATTTCTTGCAGTATTACGGGATAACCAATAGTGCTGGCGCAGCAAATCTTGCTATACAAGTATCCACTGATGGCGGTTCTACTTATCAAACCACTAATTATGTGAATAACGGTTATTACTCAAATAACAGCGGTCTGACTAATATTTACTTGACTGCATTTGCGGGAATGTTGATAGCGACAGACTTGGACAATACGGCAGCCCCAAGTTTTAGCGGAAATGGCTATTTGTATAATTTTGGTAATGCATCTTTGCATAAGCAATTTGTTGGCCAGGGCGCTGGAAAATATGCATCTATATCAAATATCAGTACCCATATGGGATGCGAATGGTCTACGGTAACAGTTGTAAACGCATTTAAGATATTGATTGATGCGGGAAATATGAGCGGCACATTCAAGCTTTACGGAATTCAAAATTAGAATAATATGGGATCATATACTGCATTCATTGCTCTCTCAATGCCTAAGATTGTGTCTAGATTTCCATTCCATTTCATATAGCGTCTTATTTTTTCACCATGAAAAAATTCTTTATCTCTAGACCAGTAATGGTTTATCCGAAACAAATCAACTTTCTTAAATTCCAATATGGGTAATGTATGGCAATATAAATCGTGAGGACTTGGGCTGCCTGTTACATATTTAGGCTGAACGATAGACTTGTAAAATGCATGCAAATAATAATCATCGGAAGCTCGATAAATCAGAGCCTTCCTCATGGGCTGCCCTTGCGGAATAGATTCAACACCAGATGTTCCATAACATCGCCATGGACAGTTAACCGTAGAATATACTAGCAATTTTCTACGTAGTTTGTATATAAAAGCTCTATGACAAAAGTTTTTATTGCAACTCCTGCCTTTGATGGGAAAGTTACTGTTCCCTATGCATGTGCTTTAGCCGATACACGGCTTTACCTTGCAGCAAATTCTATTGAGACAGTCATTCGTATTCATACATCAGGATCTCTTCTTGTAAGAGAAAGAAATGACCTTGTGAAGGCATTCTTAGAAACTGATGCAACTCATATGCTTTGTATTGATGCCGATATTGGTTGGGATCCTCTTTCTGTTAAAAAACTCATTGATTATAACGAAGATTTCGTAGCTGCTCTTTATCCTGCTAGAGGAGAGAAGTGTTTTCTTTATCGAGGAGTTTATGGAGAAAACAAAAGAATGGATGTTTCTGAGAAAAAACTTCTTCAAATGGAATACATTCCAGCTGGCTTTATGCTTCTCAAACGTTGTGTTCTAGAAAAGATGATTGCTCATTTCCCTGAACTTTATTATGAGCCAAAAGATGAATCTCTTAAATATACTAAAGGTCATTATCTTTTTGCAACTGAGCTATGGGATGGAGAATTCTGGGATGAGGATTATGTTTTCTGTAGAAGAGCTCGACAAGCCGGATTTAAAATCTGGATTGATCCGATCATTGAATTGCATCACGCAGGAATTTCAGGCGCATTTGCAGAAATTCTTACCAATCAACCTCCTGAAAAATCAGTTGCTCAATAAATACTAATTGATTACCTTGAAATCGTTCATAGCTCATTTGTTAATGTTAGAGATGTATGTACCTAAACCCTAGACCGTAATACACTAGGGCTTCCTTTCCTTCAGTTATATCAAAAATGAGCTATAACTAGTTATAACTCGATATAACTTCTATGATTCCACAACAAACAGGTCCTTTCTACTATCTTTTTACTGAAGATGAAGAAAAAGCTATTGACGAGGCCATGGAGCTCACGGAAAAGCCAGAAGCTACCCCACCATCACCCACCCAACAAAACATCAATAGCGGTCAAATAAACAGCGTTCGTGAGGATTTTGAAAGAACGCTTGTGATTCCTCAGACACCGGAAGGTGATCTACCTCCAGAAGATGAACCTCTTCCAGAATTGACAGAATCTGAAGAGAATCTCATTAAGTCATTAGAAGAAAATCAAGCACGAAGACATAAGCAAGCCATGGATCGTTGGAAAAAAGAATATCAAGCCAAGATGTTCAAAGGTGTCTTCGATGGATGGAAACCACCTAAGAAGAAATAAACAAATCACTTAAAAATTGGCAAGTGACAAAAGCTAAGAAATCTTAATTCCAAATTTTGTCAATGCTTCGTCAAATTTTTCTTTAAATTTCTTGTCGTCATATTCAATGCAAATGGGTTGATAAGGACCATTTATGACAAATTCAACATGTCTATTAAGAACAACAATACGAGAATCACATCTTTCATAATTCCAGGCCAATCTCTTATTTTCTTCCGGATTTCCTTGAATAGCCGATTTTGGTGGTTCTTTTTGCTTACAATGCCAAATTAATTCCTGGATGAGACCTTTTAATGGTGGGTTAGTTTTAGCGAATTCTAGGGCCTTTAAAACGCGTTCTTCGGGATATCTCATTAACGATTGCTTCTCTTCAAGGGTCAGATCGTTCCGATCTTTCAAACATGAAAAAACAACAACAGCCTTTTTGTTTGTTGTTGTTTTATTCTTTAGTACATCTTGTTTATTAGTAATAGGGCTCTGAAAGGCGTCCCGTTCAACGGCGTCCCTTTGAGGGCTGTGCGGTAAAGATTTTTTGAATTCTGTGATAAGATAATCAATTTCACCAAACTGACCTTTATCATTTTGATTTTGAGAACGATAACAATAGCCAGCTTCAATTAATTCATTAAGAAAAGAATAAATAGCTTTTTCTCCTCCTCCTTTCCCTTTAAAAATTGTAGATAGATGAGTAACTTGAATCTTCCAATCATCAGGAAGACTTATGAGATATGCCCAAAGACCTTTTGCACCCCATGATAAATCAGGATCATGCAATGCACTTTTGTTTAGCATTACGTAAGGATTTTGCTTATCATGGGGACTTCTTAGAATTGTCATAGGATTTCTCCCAAAGTTAAAGGATTTAGATGCAATGAATATCGAAAAAGATATTCTTTTGCTTGCCTTTTGATCTCAGAGAGAGTATTATACAATCATAGTTTTCATTTTGCTGCTTTTCTCTCTCTGAGTTCAGCAGCTTTCTTTTTTAATCCTAAGAAGATTTATTTCCAATAAAAATCTTTAATTACAATTCAAGCCATTTAGATTCAGCATTATTTGCTCCTTGTGCTAAAGATTCCTGATTTATCTATTGGTTTCTCTGTTCTTGGTTTCTTAAACTTCTTCTTTTCCATCTTCAAAACCTCTTCTTTGATAAAAGGCACCCCAAGCTTTCTTATCTCTTGGATCAATTCCTTATTCTTTGCCATGTCAGTGAACTGAAAAATTGGGTACCTGATCTTTTCCTTGGTTTCCTCATCAGGACTGATCTTTTGAGGCATATAGATCAAAATCTTGTTATTATCACGAAGAACGGTCAATCCTCGAATATCAATTCCTAGTTCAATGAGATAGATATGCATTGTTCCTTTAAGGAATTTCTTTTCATCATTTCTTTCGATTTCATAGAAACCTACAATTTCAATTCTCATTTGATTTCTCCTTTTCTCTAAGTTGTTCCTTTTCTTTAATTTGCGTATTTATATAATGTAAAAGAAATTCAAACAAAACTTGGATCTTCCCAAGAGGAAGGCCTTTTAAACTTTCTAGAATTGTTTCTCCCTTTTTGGCATAAAAATAAGTTTCTTGATCTATCATTTCTTTAACTTTTTTTTCATCTTCAGATATATTATCCATTTTTTTCTTCCTCATAATGTTTCCTTTTGTTTTTAATGTATTTATAATCAGCAATATTCATCATTGTTATTTGATGAATAAGCATCACTTTATCTAAATTTTCAATGATGAGTTGAGAGATATAATCATCCCATTGGTGATCAGCTTCGAATTTCTCCTTTTCAATAGAAATTTTATTCTTTTGGATTTTTATCATTTGAAAATAAGAATCGATCTCCCTTAATTCTTTAGCGGATGTAATTCTTCCGACGTTTTTCCGACAAATAAATAACTTTTTTCAAGTCTTTCACTCGGAGTTCTTTTCTAAAATTCCGACACTGTCCGCTTTTTCGATTATCTTCCGCCTTTTTTCTAAAATTAGGGCATGGAAGATAGCGCATTCAAAGCTCACATACCGTTAAACCATGATTAATCATTTTCCTTCTCCCTTAATTCTTTAATTGTTACTTCTCCACCTGTTATCATCTCAATACTAATACTTAAATTAAGTGAAGGAATTCTTTTCCCATTCTTGATAGCACTTACATACATATAATGTATTCCTAAGTCTTTGGCCATTTTCTTACATGTGATTTTATTGTAATGCATGTAATCTCTCAATTTCATAAGACCTCCTATGTTGAGGATTCTAATGCTAACATAAAAAATAAATACATTCAAGCAAATATATGTGTTGACTTAAATACAACATTGGTGTTATATTGAATTCATAAAAGCAAGATGTCTTCCTGATGACTCGGACGAACGAAACGATTAGGTTGTAGCTCAAGCTAAGACAAGACAAAAAGACAAACAACAAATAAGGAAACAATATGAATATGACAGAGAANNGAGAAATTCGATGAGATGGTTCAAGAAGTTATGGGAGATAAAAAAACAGAAGCTAATTATGCAGAATTAGAGATGTTACTTTTTCATGCGGTATGCAAGGGTTATTATAAAGGGAAGGAAGAAACAAGAACGAAAGTAATAGATAATTTATTGAAGGAGTGAATATGAACTTACGATATGACCCATATGACTATGAATATCTCAAGAATGAGAAGATTATGGACCACATGGAACAAATTAGGAAAGATGTTTTAGCCAAGTTGTCTAAGTTAGAGATTTTGGCATTGGATGATGATTTTGATGAATTTTGTGTAGAATTGAGGAAGTTGAGAGAAGAAGAGAAAATAGAAACTTATTTTGATTAAGGAGAAATTATGAAAAAATCTGAAAATATTAACGAATTAGCTACAGCTTTGTCTAAGTGTCAAGGTGAAATGCAACCAGCGATAAAAGATTCTATAAACCCTCATTTTAGGTCAAAATTTTCTACTCTTTATAGTGTATGGGAATCATGTAGAAAACCTTTATCCAAAAATGGACTTTCTGTTGTTCAAACAATGGAAATGATTAATGATAAATTATATTTAACAACAACTTTGCTTCATTTAAGTGGACAATGGATTAGTTCAGAAACTCCCGTTATTTCTGCTCGACAAGATGCGCAAGGAATAGGATCGTCACTTTCGTATTTTAAGAGATATAGTCTAAGCGCTTTATTAGGAATTTGTTCTGCTGATGAAGACGACGATGGAGAGCAAGCAATGCCTAAAAACCGTGATCAGAATGGTAAGAAGTCAAAAGATGAATCTTCGCCTCCAAAAGAAGAATATGCAACTCCAACCATCGGTAAAGAGAAAGTAGAATTATTGCAAGAGCAAACAGAAATATGCGATCCCGAATATGCAAAGAAGTTAATAAACTATCTAAAGACACAAGATGTTAATTCATTGTCACAAGTGAGAGAAGACATGTATAACAAGATTCTGAATGGTCTCATGAAGAATGTGGAGATATACCAGAAATCTCTCAATGAAGGTTAGTAATGATTAAACTACATCTTAGTAGTATAAACTATGAAAATTATCAATGTACAACAAAACAGTCTTGGAAAAAATGGGAAATGTCTTTAAAAAATAGAAAAATAGAAAAACATTCATCAAAAATAAGACTTGGAAATGCGCATTATAGATTTAAAACAAAATACTCCTGAGTGGTTAGAGTTTAGACGTTTACATTTGGGCGCGAGCGATGCAGCTGTGATCTTGGGATTGAATCCATGGAAGACAAAGAAACAGTTATGGGAAGAGAAAATGTTTGGTTGGGAAGAACCTATGACCGATAAGATGAAGGAAGGGCAGAAAATGGAACCCATTGCAAGATTAGCATTCCAAAAGGAAACAGGATTAGTGGTTAACCCAATTGTTGGGGTTCATGATGAATTGGACTGGATGAGTGCTTCATTTGATGGATTAACTGAAGATCTAAGACATGGCATTGAAATTAAATGTGGTAGATCATCTCATAAGTTAGCTCTGATGGGAAAGATTCCAAATTATTACTATCCACAATTGCAACATCAAATATGTGTGGCTGATTTGCCCTATATTTCCTATTATAGCTATTATGAACAAGTGGGTAAATTGATGATTGCGCATCGAAACCAAGAATTTATTAAGGATATGATTGAGAAAGAATTAGCATTTTGGGAGACATTAAAATGACTTGGATTAGCGTAAAAGATCGATTACCTCTTGATGATGAGTTTGTGAAATTATGAATTACGAAAAATATTTCATACCCATAAAGATTGTATCAGAAGCAAATGTGATGGAGCATTGGAGAATAAAAAGCAAAAGAAAACAACAACAAAAATTCCAGATACAAATGGAATTACTAAATCATAAAATCAATCCTCCATGCAAGGTAATCTTAACTCGAATAGCGCCTAGAAAGTTGGATGACGAAGATAACTTGCGAACTGCACTTAAAGCGTCTAAAGACTTTGTAGCAGACATGTTAATACCAGGATTAGCGCCAGGTAGAGCGGATGGAAAATCAGAAATCGCTTGGGAATTTAAACAAGAAAAAGGTAAAGTTAGGGAATACTCATTAAAAATTGAATTGATACAAGAGAATGAATATGTTGAACAAGTCGGATCAGGAAGAATTTGAGGCGATTAAAGACAACTGGAAATTGTATAAAAGTGCAAGGGCTGTGAACGCAATATTCAAAAGCACTGATTATCGACATGTCACAGTCTTAGAGCGAGAGGAATACATTGAAATATTGCTAAGAATATTGCAGACGGAAATGAATAACAGAGCGGGAAATTATGTCGAATAATGAAAAAGAGATGTTATATGGGAAGATCCAATATTTTGCAGATTTATTATTAGCGGATATTGTTGAGATTGAAAACCGGATTATGTTAACTGAATTGACACCTCAGGATAAACTTAAATTATCGATTAAACTTGATGTCATTAAGTTGCTTTTGGAAAGATTTGAACATATATTTGAAGAATTTTTATTTCTTGAGGATGATATTTGATGAAGGATATTTTGCAATTTATTTTATTGGTTGGATTGATATTCCTTTGTTATTTTGCATTCTTTTACACAACGATGGTAATGGAAGAAATTCCTATTTTTTAATATGAAAAGATTGAGAAAGAAGTAGATAAATGATAGACTTAAAAATAAATAAGTTATTTTGGAATGACTATTATCCCGAAAACGAGGAAGAGATGGACAAAGATTACAAACGCTTGGGCCGTGAAGCGAAAAAGATTGAAAAAGATACCACTAAGGTATTAGCTAAGGACCAGAAAAGGGATTCTCTAGTTGAAAAGGGAAAAAAGTCAATGAAGAAAGGCAAATGCTAAATAAACAACAACACATTAAAGGAAAATCATGAAAAAATTATTCTCCATTCTTATGTTAGCTCCTATTCTAATGTGGGCAGACGTATTGGTTGTCACTCCTATTGCTACACCTATTGTTGTTGCTCCTCCTGTTCCTGTTATTCAAATTCCACTTTATCAGCAATATTTAGGAATGGCTGTTGGAACAGATTATTGTTTTCTGACAAACTCATCTAATTCAGGACTAAAAGTTGGAATAAAAGCCGGATTGATTTACGGATATTATTTTGAATCAGGATTTAGAGGAGAACTTGAAGTTAGCTTTCGTAAGAATTCATTCAGAACTAAATACAATGCTAAGAAAGATGATCTTATTATATCAAAAGTCTATAGGAGTATGCATTCTTGGACATATATGGCTAATTTACTCTATGACATCAACCGTTTAACTTATCGAACTATCGTGCCATATGTTGGTATTGGTATTGGCTATTGTCAGTTTACAGATAAGAATAAATACAAATCTGATACCGAGGTTAATGTTGAGAAAGAAAAGGACGATCGTTTCGTTTATCAAGGAATTGTTGGAGCTAGATACTCAATTAATCCTGAAGTTGAAGCAGGAATACAATATCAATATTTCTGTGGGCAGTCACATGCTAAAAATCATTCTATAACATTATCAATGATTCGTAACTTCTAACTTTTGGAGACATTATGTTTACATCTCTAGTCCTTACAACTGTAGGTTGTATACTTGGAGTATTGATTGCTCATGGCATTATGTCAGCATTTGCCAAGAAACATAAATAATTGTGGATTGGGCATCATAATTGTATTTTTGCGATGCCCAAACCTCATTTTCTCGAGTGAGTAAAAAATGTACTTGATAGTCAAAAAAGGTGTTTATGATTGATAAAATGTCTACAATTGGCATCCTATTCGCACTCGTATTTGTCATAATGCTGATTTCTATGATGATTTTTAATTGCTTACATTCGTAGGATTATGGAAAATATGGATAGTTTTTTAAGAGATATAAATGGAAATTCTCCATCTACTGTCTTAACTCCTAGAGAGCTTGGTAAGTTAGCTGATCTTGTCTCAGATGAAATGAAGATGAAAGCTACAGCAACAATATTAACCGTGACTGTTAAAGATGATGAGAGTACACTACGATCTAAATACCTACTCTATGATCTGTACACAATAAGTGAAGATGATCCAGTTATTAAGATGTGTATAGATTCTACAGTAGAAGCATTTGGCAAAGAGCCGACTGATGTAATAGTAAAAATTCAATTAGAGATTAAGTGATTCAATGGAACATGAAAACAATGGTGCAAGACCTGAAAAACCTATTGATTGGAGTGTAGTAGAAGAATTATTAGAAGCGGGTTGTTCAGGAGTACAAATTGCAGCTCAATTACGTATTCACTATGAAACATTGTATGATAGAGCAGTTAAAAAATTTGGAGTATCTTGGACACAATACTCCGAAGATAGGCGTACAAAAGGTGATAATGACCTCTTAACTTGTCAGCATAAGAAGGCTTTAACTGGCGATAATATGATGCTTATATGGCTAGGAAAGAATCGCTTAAAGCAGAGAGATACACCACAAGAAATAGAAATCACACCAGCTACTATGGGTCAATTTAAAGACATCATGGTTCAACTCAAAATAGCTCAGTTATCAAGTTCTAAGATAGCAGAAACTAACAACAATACAGATACGAAATCATAGTGAGAGATTGGTAATAACATAGCATGCTGAGGAAGATTCTCGTAAGACTTGATTATTTCCTGAAGCATTGATATCATTTCACTCTTCTTAGGCTTATGATTTACACTCTCATTCTCCTTGCTTGGATTGCTCTTATTACTATTGGCATTGTCTTTAACTATACTCTCATGAGCTTCTTCTTTTGATTTAACAGTGACAATAATCTCATTACCTTCATCATCTATTCTCAAGAAATTACTCCAGTTTTTAGCTATAGCATGGAGATATTGTAATCCACCATCAATAGAGATCTCTCCGCATTTACATGTGACATAATCATGCTGATGGAATGATTCTAATATCTCATTGCATAGCTTGCATTTGGCTCTATTTCGCATTAATATCCTCTATCAAACGGAATTTTAATTTATCTCTGTAAAAGTGTACTTTTCCCATCGTCTGAAGACATATTTTTGATAATTTCTTTCATTTTTTTCCTATTTTTTTTAGTTTTTTCGATGAATATATCAAAAACTTTTTTAATTTCTTCGTCGTTTGGACCACAAGATTCAAAAATATAGGAAATAATTATACTTAAGGTCTCTATACAAATATTAAAGGGGACTCCGTCTAACATTTTAAAAATTTCATGTGCTAATTTTTCTTTTTCCTTCGCATGATCCATTTGTAAACCTGAATTTTAATTTATCTCTGTAGAAGTGGGGTTTTTGGGGGGTAAAGTATCAGCTTTTCATATATTTAGGCTAGTGATATCGTAATCTAAATAATTCATCAAGGAAATTATGGCAGACGAACTTCCATTAGCCCCCAAACAGCTTGAATTCATTCTAAATTCAACCCGTCATTGGAACATTGCACATGGATCAGTTAGATCAGGTAAAACTGTAGGCAGTCTATTCCGTTTCATGCAAGCGGTCTATCATTGTCCAGATAGTCAAATCTTCATGGTTGGCCATTCATCCGATACGATTTACCAAAATGCGATCCGTTTAATTCTGGAATCTGACCAATTAGCGATATTTCGTCCATTCTGTGTATGGTATGCAGGAAAGAGACAACTCAAGTTCATGGATAAATCAATACAAACACTAGGTGCTAAAGACGAGGGAGCAATAGGAAACTTTCAAGGTAAGACATTTTCTTTAGTTTATTGCGATGAAATGACTCTCTACCCTGATTCCATCATTGACATGATCGATACTCGTTTATCAAAGAAACATTCAATGGGATTCGCAACAATGAACCCATCATATCCTACACATAAAATAAAGAAATGGATAGATTTAGCAAAAGCGGGAGATCCCAATTATTATGCATTGCACTTTACTCTTGATGACAATCCTTATGTTGATGAAGATTACAAAGCTCGAATCAGAAATAGCACTTCCGGCATTTTTTACAAACGTAATTACCTGGGCCTTTGGGTCCTTGCTGAAGGGAGTATTTTTGACTTTTTTGATCGCAACCTACACGTTCTTGATCGTCCTCCTTGCGCTGCTGAATATTGGATTGCGGGTATCGACTATGGTTCAGTCAATCCTTTTGCTTGCATTCTCGTTGGCGTTTCCACAGGAAGATATACACAAACAGGTAAGAAAATGTGGGTTGAAAGAGAATACTTTTGGGACCCAAGTCCTAAGGGAAAAGGAAGACAGAAAGTAAACCATGAATTTGCTGAAGATGTAGCAGAATTCCTTGAGCCCTATAACGTTAAACATATTTATATTGATCCCTCAGCTGAACCGTTTCAATTAGAACTACGTCGCAGAGGATTACACGCAGTTCATGCAAATAATGATGTAGAGAATGGAATACAGATTATGACCTCTGAGATGCAAAGGGGTAATTTATCAGTGCTTAAGTCATGTCCCAATACAATCAGAGAAATAGAGAGTTATGTATGGGATAGTAAGGCAGCAGAGAAGGGCTGGGAAGAGCCGATTAAGAAAGATGACCATTGCATTGTAGGGGATACATTAGTCAAAACTGGGATTGGGGATGTCAAAATAATAGATCTTATAGATGAAATAAAAGGACTTACATATGGATTTGATTCACAAAAAGGATTCATTCTTACGCCAATAGCTTGGGTAAAAAAAACTAGAGAAAAACAAAAAATATTCAAATTGACTCTAGAAAACGGTAAAACATTGAGAGCAACAGGCGATCATAAAGTATACACAAGGATTGGATACATTGAAATACAAAATCTCTTGCCAACTGATGAAGTGCTCTGTTATGAAGGCGTTTACTCAAAAGTAAAATCAGTTGAAGAAGATGGCATTGAAGATGTCTATTGTTTAAATGTTCCTGAAACAGGAAATTTTGTAGCCAATGGCATTGTAATTTCAAATTGTTTAGATGCCCTTAGATATGCCATGGCTACTCATAAAGTCAGTACTTATCAACCTTATAAAAATGACAACGACAATGGTTTTGGTGGTCCAAAGAATAAATATGATCCAACATCAAGGTTTATAAGATGAATATGCATAAATTTCACGATTTTCTATATATGTTTGTGAAATATACATAATTTATATGTAGATTGAATTAATGATGAATATCCGTTATACTAGAGATACATAACCACGAGGTGCTTTATGAGCTCTCCAATCGCTGGTATCCGAGAAGTTAACGTCAAACTAGACGTTGCCGATAGTTGCAACTGTTGTTGCTGTATTCCAAAAAAACATCATCATAAAGTTCATAAAGATAAGATTCCTAAAACGGAATCAGTAGATACTAGAGTCAAAAAAGCAATTTACTGTATTTTGCTATGACGATTCCTTCACTGGAATATCTCTGTCGAAGTGCATTGATGAAGCAGTCTATCCTTAAAATGAAGAAATCAGGATATAGACATTATATTGTCATAGGGGATTATATTGATCAATATGAGGAAGTCCTCAATATGTTGAAGCATATTTCTAAAGTGAAATTACAGAAAGATAAGTTATTTGTGAAATTGTGAGTCTATCATCTAAATTCATTAGGTAATAATAAATCAGTAGACTAATATACCATTGTAAAACGTCATAATTTTACGCGCATTATTCATATTATATGTTTCCTTGGGCTCACATCGTCACTGTAGTGAGCTTTTCTTTTGAATTTTTAACATGTCTAGGGGGCACCCGAAAAGCGATTCTCGATCTGAACATCAAAAGAAACATTGGGAACAAGGTGATCATGATCATGAAATGGTTAAGAGAAAGGAAATTCTTGCAAAATGGAGAAAGAAACACAATAATGTAACTAAATAATAATTGGAGGTTTTAGTGTCTTTTTATTTTCCTCCGTAAATTCTGCGGAGGCAAAGCCATTATAAATGGGAATAACGCTCTCGAGCCTAGTCAAGGGAACGTTAGACAATGGCTTGACAACCTAAAATGTATGGGTTGTATAAACCCACTCTGATTGACTTGGAAGGCTAAACCGGAAGGCATGCCGACAAGGCGCAAGCGTAAGCAGCGTGAGAGACTAAGTGAGAGGGCTCAGAAATGAGATGCGATAGTCCGATCCAAACAACGAAAGGTTTGGAGAATGGCAGAAATGACCGTTCCCAGTATAAAAACTGAGTAACAAAAAGATACAGTAAATTCCAGCCGATAGAACAGTCACGATGGAATCAATCGAATATAGATACTCTTTTCTATGCTGGCGCACAAACCTTCGTGAACCGGTATTTCAATTTCGCGCCCTCAAGTAGTTATCAACAATACTATTTCAATTTAATCCAACAGCCCATCAACATGGTCACTGGATATGAAAGGCAACATCGTAAAGCTTTCATGTATCAAGCAACAGAAGGTGGAGACAATCAAACAACCGATCAATACACGAAACTAATTACACATGCATGCAATATTGGTGCAATTCATGAGCAAAAATCTAAGGCAAAAGAATTATCCGCTATCTCTGGCATGGTCCTACTTCAGCCTTATCTTGATTTTTCAGGAGATGACCAAGCTCAAGGCGAATTGAAAGTTAAAATCTGGGAATATAATAGCTTCCTCGTTGATCCATATTTTAGATCACCCGACATGTCCGATGCTCAATTCATTTGGTGCCAAGAATACATCTCCAAGAAAGAAGCGGAAGATCGCTTTCCTGATAAAATAGTTCAGATCATGCCTATGGCTGGAACTCCGCAACGTTATGGTTCATTCTATTTCCTTCCAGAAAACTACAATATGGCTCGCAATGATCTGATGGTCTTAAGTTATGTGTGGTATAAATGGAAAAAGAAAAAGAAAAGACTCTATAGCCGTAAACGAAATCAATTCTTTGATTTTGCAGGTGGTGAAGAACAACTTGATCAAATTCTTTATGCTATTGATGATCTAGAACAAGTCACTGTTGATACTCCTTGCTGGAAACTTGCTGTGGTTCTTAATGAACAGTTAATGTTTCAGGGCGATAATCCATTAGGTGATTTTGGCTGCCCAATGATTCCTTACTTCTGGAACTATGAACCTCATATAAACTATTACGACCTAAGAGTGAGGAGTTTAGTCCGCACTATGAGGGACCCACAGTTCCTTTTCAATTATAAGGTAATTACCAATAATGATATCACCGCAGCGACAATTAATGCAGGATGGAAACGTAAAATTGGAGCCGTAGCTAACGAGGACAATCTCAAGAAAACAGGTCAAGGCTGGGATATCATCATCAATGATGGCTATGAGATGAGTGATGTTGAGAAGATCATTCCTAGTGGTGTTCCTGAATCTGATTTAGCATTAGCTCAACAGATGGCTGATTTGATTTACAATACGTCTGGGATTCAGTTAGAGAATTGGTCCGGTCAACAAGATAAGCAGATATCAAGTTTGACAATGATGTTAAAGCAAGCTGCTAACCTCATGGTATTTCAGAAATATTTCGATCAATGGGATTATTCCGACAAGTTGTTAGGAGATAAACTTCTTCAAATAGCTCTTAACGCGTGGAATGCTGAAAAAGTTAAATTATTGATTGGTGAAGAACCAACACCTTATTTCTATTCAAGAGTATTTTCCAAATATCAAACGATGGTTGAAGAATCAGATTTAACCCCAACACAACAAAATCTCCAAGCTCAACAGATGATGGATATCAACTCAGCCTTTGCAAGAGAAGTGTTCCCACCATCAATGATTATACCTAAACTCAATATCACCGGTAAAGGCGAAATCATCCCATACTTGCAACAACAAGAGCAAATGGCTCAACAGACTCAACAGGCTCAAATGGAAGTTTCGCATGCTGTTGAGCATGCACAATTACAACAATTAACTAGTAAGGCCGCTTTAAATATTGCAAGTGCAAGAGAGAGACATGGACGTGCAGAAAGCAATATAGGTCTCTTTGAAGAAAGATTGAGCATGATCACCAAGAACCATGCACTCGCATCAAAAGAGAAGATGGCAGCATTAGCCCAATTGGTCGAAACAATACAGAAATTCGGAGAAGTAGAAACTTTCTTGCAGCAAAACAAATTAGAGTCAATCGAGTATAGAGATGATCAGGATGAAGAAAGAGGCAAGATGGATGCTAAAATGACAGCTGAAAGCAATAAATTTGTACAAGAGATTATGGGTGGGATGGGACAACAACAACAATCTTCCCAAAATATGGGGCAAATGGTATAAACAAAGTAATTAAAGATCATTAGATCTAAGGAGAAATTATGGCAGGGGGTCAAAAAATTGATGATCATTCATTCTGGGCCGGAGGTAAATCGAAAGATTCCGTATTTCCAATGGGTGTTCATACTAAAGATGAGAGTTCTGCAGAAGGTGCAGGAGATGTTTCTACTTACGAAGATACCACAGAGAGAATTAAGTTTTCTCAAGAAATGGGTAAGAAAGAAATTAAAGCTCGTCCTCTCAAACCTGGAACTCGTTACTAATATATCCTAGATCATATCGTGTTCATCCTCGTTATGATCTACAATCTATCTAGGGGCATTATGGTAAGAAAAACTGAGTTTCAAATGAACGTCAACGCCAAATCTGGTTTTGCCGATCCTGATCGTATCAAATATGAGAAAGAGAAAGCTAAACCTGAAGATGGAAAGAATTCACCATGGGATTATCGTTGCCCTCAGTATGATCAGAGATCTTCTAATTTTATCAATGCTGGTACTCATTACGGTGTAGGAATCAACCAACCAGTCGGTCATAAAGGCAATCCTAAATCAAAAGTCGATGTGCTTCCCTATGGACGAGTAAAGACAACAAGAGATGATCAGGAAGGATGAAGCTCTCACAGATCAAGAAACCTAAACACAAACAAGCTCATACAGCTCAAACACCTTATGGTCTCGGCGATTATTATGGGACTGGGATTACTGCAAAGATTGGTCGTCAGACTGAAGGGATGGGCTTTCAAGAAGTTTCTCTGAAGAAGTTGAAGAAACCTCCAAAATCATTGGCATAAATAATTCTTTATCTATCTTTGTATTATTAAATATATCCACATTTCTTTGATGTCTTGTCTTAATCCTTTTCATTTGCATTTCTTTAGATATCTGCTCATAGATGTCATCAATTTGATAATCCTGTAAATCATCATCATCTTTAATTTCTAGTTTTTCTCGGTTAAATTGAAAATCGTGAATACTTTCACTAATGATTTTATTCTGTGTTAACTTTCCATGTTCATATTGTTTCCACATGCAACGATCAGGAATCATCCAGATAACTTTAACTAAATCAGTTCCAGGATATCCTTTAAATAACATTGAATTAGTCTGAGCTTTTGGTCTAGTCAATCGTGGTTGCCAGATTAATCTTTTGGTTATTCCATCCTCATCAGTTCTTGGATGTGCAAAGATATAGAAGGCATGATTTCCAAACGGCCTTTGGTTAATCATGTCTTGACAACATTCAGAAATACTAAAATTCTGCTTTTGAATGTATGTTAAACGGTCATGAGCATCTAGGATATTGATTTTCATTATTACCTGCTTTATTCTATTTCAGACATCGCTTTGGTCTCTTATCACTGGGGTATAAGTCCTTTTTCTATCATTCTTGTGTCAATTTCATCGTGACACATTCTTGTGTCAATAGTTTCCTTGATATTAATCAAATCATTTAGTTTAATAACTTTATATTTCAACCGCCGCCTAGCGTTACAGGCAAGGAGAAATCATGACATCCTCTACAAATACCCCAATTCAAAATAATGTTTCAACAGAAAATAAATCTAATGATAAAGAATTAAACTTTCGGGCACTAGAAGCCAAATATGAAAAAAAAGTCGCAGAAGAAAGATCAGCTCGTTTAGAAGCTGAAAGATTACTCCAAGAGAGAAATAATGTACAAGATGAAGATGACGACGAACCATATGTAGATCAGAAGAAATTAGATAAGAAATTGGCCAAATTTGGACAATCAACCCAGCAAGAAATTCATAAGTCCATGGAAATGACTAAAGAAGCGGTCAAAGATGAATTGAGAAAGGAAATGTGGTTAGAGAACAATCCTGATTTCTATGATATCCTTCAACATGCCGACAAGTTTGCTCAAAAAGCTCCTCAATTAGCTGAAAGTATCCTAAGAATGCCTGAAGGCTTTGAAAGACAAAAGTTGGTTTATCAAAACATTAAGGCAATGGGAATAAATCAACCTGAGAAAAAAGAATCTTCCATTCAACAAAAGATTGATGCAAATAAAAAAAGCCCGTATTATCAACCTTCTGGAATGGGTACTGCTCCTTATGCTAGTGTGGCCGACTATAGTCCTCAAGGACAGAAACAGGCATATGATAAATTACAAGAACTAAAGAAAAACCTCAGGATATGATATGCCACTAGTAAAAGGTAAAGCAGCAAAGAATAAGAAGGGATTTTCTGAAAATATTAGTCGAGAAATGCACGCTGGAAAATCGCAGAAACAAGCTGTGGCGATTGCTTACAGTGAAGCAAAAGAATCTAAAAAGAAGAAAAAATAAGAGGAAATATGGCTAAATCAAAAAATGACAAAATGGCTGATAGTGAGAAAATGGGATCTTTCGAAAAGAAAGGAATGAAACCAGAAATGAAAAAAGACATGAAAAAAGATATAAAGTCTAAGAAAAAATGAATGGAAAAATGCGTTAAATGTAAAATTAATGAAAGGCGAGTTATTGTAACAGAAGGGGGAGTTAATTACCCTTTCTGTGAAGATTGTGCT
Source organism: Bacteroidales bacterium (assembly GCA_003141415.1). GTDB lineage: Bacteria > Bacteroidota > Bacteroidia > Bacteroidales > VadinHA17 > LD21. The sequence continues at coordinate 4,686 of PLLX01000034.1, read as the reverse complement.
TTTCTATTAGAAAGTGCTCCTACAAATAATACAGCCACTTTTTCTGATAAAAATCCTGAAAACTGGGTTATGAAAAATATTCAGGATGCAAAAGAAAGACGAGCTAATGGAATATTTCTCTGGAAATAATAAATTATTATGTTAAAGAAAATCTTTTTTACACTCTTAACCATATCTGGAATCATTGGAATGGCATTCTTCTTGTATTTTCTGGTTATGATTTTTATTTGCTGTGAAGATATTTTATCTTTTATCCACCGATTTTTATGATGAGGAAATAATATGGCAAAAGAAAAATGGATACAAAAAGCTTTATCAAAACCTAAAAGTCACGGAGCATTACATCGTGAACTTGGTGTTAAAGTAGGAAAGAAGATTTCTGAAAAGAAATTAGAAAAAGCTGAACATTCCAAAAATCCAACAACAAAAAAAAGAGCTGTTCTAGCTGAGACTTTAAAGCACTTGAAAAAGAAATAATTACTTCATAGAATAAAGATACGTAGCACTTGCGTCAACGTGCATTTCGCGTTATTGGTTTTCGCATCCCAATCAAGGTATGATCGAGTATAGATGTAGTTAGGTTCGTCTCCCGATCGTCATATCATATGTACGGAGTTACTTAGTACATATTTTCAACGTACAAAGTTACTACGTATCCAATATACAGCCACAAAGGTTGATATGGGAATTACAAATACGGGTAATCTTGGTCCAATGATCTTGCAAAGCTTAGCTCCTGCAATGCTCTATGTGCCAACACCCACAATGAATTATATTACAATCTGCGATAAAGTTTCTATGCCTGCTAATGGCGGAACTACTTGCAGATTTATGCGCCCACATGCGCTACAACCCCCCACCGTTCAATTGGGTAATAGCGGTATCGATAAACCTCGGCGTGTCGATGTAAAACCGATGATGATTGACTTGGAACTCCTGGCTGCATAAACAGAGGACAACAAGGGGCAAGCAAGGAAACTGTGCAGCCTGAACGACTAAGTTCATTGGACGCGAAAGCGTATGCGATAGTCTGATCCGTGACTATATAAATGAAATCACGGAGGGAGATCCGAAGAGGTTTCCCCGCCTTGTAGCTGCAAGGGGTCAATAAAAGTAACAGAGTGCCGCCGGCACAAGTGCCCCAGCGAGATATAATCGATGGCGCAAATGGCTTTTTTTGGAACTGGGTGTATCATCAATAGCAGGTGATCCTTCAGGATCAAGAGGGTTTTATACTTGCAGCATAATGTTGGTGGGTCTATAATATAACAAACCGAAAGGAGGTTATATGAAAGATCCTGAAGAAAAGGAAATATTAGCTTACATAGCTGGTTTAATAGATGGCGATGGAAATATAGGAATGAGAATTGGACCAAGAGGAAAATTATGTCCTTTGATTCAACTTCACAATTCTTTTAAACAAACGCCTGTTTATCTAAATAAATTGTTTGGTGGAACTGTAGCTTTTGATAAACCAAAAAAAGAAGGATATCGAGTGATTTGGAAATGGATGCTTCAAGGAGAAGAAGGATGCCAAAACTTTCTAAATAAAGTGATGGAATTCTTGGTTTTGAAGAGAGATTCCGCTGTTCATTTGATGGAATTCTTATGTAAACGTAATGAGGGAAAAGAATATTTTAAAATATCAAAAGATTTAAATTTAAATAGAAAAATAGGTCCTTTTGATATTGATAATATCGATAGAAAAACCAGCACTTGCCCTTATTTTTGGGCATATGTATCAGGAATTATGGATACAGATGGTTCATTTTCAATTGAAAGATCAGTTCGTAAAGCTGGACAAAATAGACAATTAAATGATTTGGTGAAGTTTAGACCAAAAATTATATTGTCTATGGTTAGTGAAAGATCTATTAGGCATATCTTGTCAAATTGTGAATATGGTGGTTTATGTATTGTAAAAGCCAGTTGTGCTTTAAGGGGATCGGCTTTTAGATTTTCGATCCAATCAAGATCGGCTGCCATTGAATTCTTGAAAAGATGTATTCCTTATCTTCAAATAAAGGCAATTCAAGCGGTGAAAATCTTGAATTTTTGTAGAAATTATAATCCAACAAATGGATTAGCAAGGATTCCAGAAGAAGAAAAAGAATACCGTGAGAAGTGCTATAAAGAAATAGTTATGCTTAATAACACGCCCTCTTAGGCTAGAATAGAATTGGTGTTAGCTTGGGTATCCGAGCGTCTAGCCGTGGCCATCTTGACAAGTGGCCATTAAACCTTTGGTAATTGACTTGGAGGCCCGACGGGGTAACAAGGCGCAAGTTTAAATACAGCGTGAGAGACTAAACCCAGAGGACGCGAAAGCGTATGTGATAGTCCGATCTGCAACTATAAATAAAATTGCAGAGAGAAGCAGAAATGACTTCTCCCCACTATGTGGAGTAACAATTTGGCGTCAAGCAGAAGATTTGATCCTTAGGGATTACGTTGTATCTGCCGCATCTGAAATTTCAGCTGGCGGTGGTTCCAATGGAGATAACCCAACAAATCTTGGAGTCACTGACTTCAGTTTGGTTGCGGCAACTCTTGATACCAACAATGCCTACAAATTTATGTCAGGTATTGAAGGAATGGATAGATTTGGAACTGGTCCAGTACGTTCATCCTATTTCATGCTCAGTTCAACTGAACTTCAGCCTGATTTTGATGGATTAATGGGAAGCGGATTTTTGTCTCAATGGAATTATCCAAGTAATTCGTCAGCATTGCCTTCTGAATATGGAAACGTTTTTAACATTCGTATTCTGACAAGTTCTGAAGCTCCCGTTGCACGTGGAACATCAGCTAAAGGTAATGACGTTTATTACAATACTGTAGTTGGAAAACAAGCGGTAACTCACATAAATCAAGATGGTTTTTCCATGAATTTGATTTATCGTGATCCATACTATTCAGGAATGCTTGCACAGAACGCAACTTTGGCAGTTAAATTTGCCCAAGCTCAAGCGATCACGCAGGATACCGCCATCAGAAACCTCTTAAGCACACGCTTAAGCAACCTGGGGGTATAAAATGACTGAATATTCAAGAATGGCAAAAGGTAGTTTTACAGCTGTAGGAACATCCGCAATTGTAAACTTACCATTTCAACCTGATTTTGTAGAAATTTGGAACTACAGCATTATTAAAACTGCTGCTGCAAACAAAGTGGCACATGCTTGGTGGGATAATAAACTCCAAGATGGATCAAACAATCCAACCATGGTTGAGATCTATAATAATGCTAGTGCAGTTGTATTTGATACTATTCAAACGAATGGGATCAGTGCGTTTCAAGCTGGACAATTACTTCAATATGGACCAACTAAACAAATTATTGGTGCTACTGCTGCTAATCCAGTTGTTTTCAATGTAACTGCTCACGGATATCAAGTAGGCGATACTGTTGTATTTGAAGGTCTATATCAGACTCAATTTACAGCAGGTATGGCTCAAATGAGTAATATCCAATTCACAATTTCAGTTGTAGGTGATGCAGATCACTTTACAGTAAAATGGGATGGTAGTGGATCTAATTACACAGCATTGAGTGCCTCACCATCTGGTGCTACAGTTAAGAAAGTTCTTTATCCTTTCTTATATGTTCCTCAAGTTAGTGTAATCTCAGCAATTACGTTGGGAGCTACTACTACAATTGTTACTACAGATTATCATAATTTTGAAGTTGGGCAACAAGTTGCTTTCCGTATTCCAAACGTAGCGGCAGTGCCAGCACTATCGCCTCCAGCTTGGGGTACAACTCAACTTAATTCATTGCCTAATTTGTTGACTCCAGGAGCACCAAATTATGGTTATGTTGTCTCTGTAACTGATAACTGGACCTTTGTTGTTAATATTAATTCTTCAGCATATACAGCGTTCAATGTGAATATTCCAATCGTTAACGTACCTGGATTAAGTTTTCCACAAGTACTTTCTGTTGGAGATGTAAATACTGGAGGAAATATTATTTCAGCTGGTTCGCCTTTGTATCCTTCACCACAATTCCCAACATCGACTAACCGTGTTCCAACGATCAACGGTCCAGCGATTAGGGGAGCGTTTGTGAATAATACATCGCAAGGTTTTGTCATTGGTAGTGGAGCTGCTGCGGCGGATGTATCTGCTGCTGTTACTATGATTGCTAATACAAACATTGTGTACTGGCATGCTTACCTCCATGATCTAAGCTTGCCATAATATTTAAATTATGACATGATTCCCCCTAGGAAACTAGGGGGTTTTATGAAAATTACATGTAATAGATGTGAAAAAGAAAAAGAATTAGAAGAATTCGTTTCTTCTATGTATGCAAAGAATAAAAAAAGAAAATTATGCAAAGAATGTCATAATGGAAATGTTAGAAAAAAAAGAATCGAAAAATTTGGTACAGTTAGCGAAAAAAGAATTGAAAGAATAATGGAATATAGAAAATCACAAGGAATTTCTCTTGATCTTCCGATTAAACAAACACGAAAAGGCGAAGGTTATATAAATTATTATGGATATCGACAATTTACTGGAAACAAGTTTAAAGATCATCCAAATTCTGATAATATGTACATGGATATTGTCCACCCCGGTGAACATGGAGCAGAACTCATTGCCGCAGGCTGGCTGCAAGTTTTTCAATCCATCAAGAGGTAGGTAACAAGATGTCTCTGACAGCGCGTGAACGGTTGC
>PLLX01000097.1 GCA_003141415.1 Bacteroidales bacterium | reverse complement strand
AGCTCAAACGCTCTTATTGCAAATTGATCATAAGCTGTTGTAAAAATGATTTCGGGTTTTTCAGTAAGAACCTCAACCAGTTCAATTCCGGTAAGCCTGGGCATCTGGATATCGAGGAAGACCAGATCAGGTTTCATCGCTGAAATTGTTTTCAAACCTGAAAAACCATCAGCACATTCGGCAATCACTTCTATAGAATCGACCTCCTGTAAATAATGCTTAATTATTTCCCGTGCCGGAGTTTCATCGTCAATGATTACTATTTTGATCTTTTCCATCGTTTCCCTGTTTCCCTGAACTGCCTGAAATTTCCTCCGTTTTCTAACGCCTAAAATTATAAATTAATTTTCAATTGACATTTACAAATAATCTGTCGGTATATAAAGATTTACTGTATAAATCCCATTTTCTTTCGATGTTTTTATCGATGCCTTATTGCCGTAGAACAATTCAAGCCGCCTGGTTACATTTAACAGACCGGTACCGGTACCCCTTTTCAATGATGGGGCAGAATCATAATTATTGCTAATCGTTATTTCAATATACCCGTCAATAATCTTTGCCTGAGTTATAATACTTACACTTTCGGTACTTTCATAAACGCCATGCTTAACAGCATTCTCATATAGTGGCTGTAATAGTAGTACGGGGATTTTAAAATCAAGACAATTGGTTTCAATAATCTCTTCTGTTTTAAGTTTATCGCCAAATCTTACTTTTTCAATGTCAAGATATAAGCGAAGATTTTCAAGCTCATTTTGAAGGGTGACAGGCTGTTCGTCTTTTCTGGAAAGGGCATATCTCATAAACTCAGATAGTTTAACAACCATGTCCCTTGCTTTTTCCGGGTCGGTTATTGTGAGAGAGCTTATTGAGTTCAGGCTGTTGAAGAGAAAGTGAGGATTGATCTGTGACCTGAGCATCTTCAGCTCAGTCTCCTTTACAAGGCTCTCCAGTTTTGCTTCTTTGGCATTTTTTTCAGAGAGATTGCTCAGACTTTCTAAGAGATAATAAGTCAAAATAATGAGTCCATAGATAAATACGCCACTTCCTACTCTGTAAGAAAAAGTTGAAACCCAGTATGCCTGGTAATTGTTCGGTTCATGCAGGATAGTTGTCATTATAAACTTAGTAAGTATTACCCATAATGTAATGGAAAGGGCTCCACTTGCAATCAGGTTTGGAATAAGGACTGTGATACGGGGTTCTCCGGAATTAAAAAATCTGAATGGATACCACAATGAGAGGGCAATACCTGAATAGATTAGTAACGAAAGAAGGCTGTCAAGGATACTTATATTATTAAAACTGCCAAAGGCGTAGTAAAATAGCAGTGACTGGCCCAGAGCAAGGAAAATCCAGACCAGCCACCAAACTATGAGCCGTATTCTGTTTGAAAATATCGGATGTTTCATCCGTTAATATATTAATAGCTTTTTATTTCTCCCCCGCCAAAAACCACAGCTCCTTTTATTACCAGCTGTCTTGTAGGATCAATAATTCTTCCAGGAATTAATTTCCGTGAATCAGTGAAACCTCCAAGTACGGGTGTTACCTCTATTGAAATGTTCCAGTCGTCGGGAACAATTAATGTTGCACCGCCGAATACACATGCAATTTCAAGGTCATTTCTTCCTGGCGCCAGTTTTGCTTTGGTGAGGTCAAGCTCCATGCCTCCAAAAACCGCGGATATCTTACCTCCTTTAAAGTTTTCTGATACTATTTGTCGTTCGCCGCCACTGAAAACATTCACATAATCAATATAGTCGTCTCCTACGATTCCTGTTGAGGCAACAGAGTTCCATCCATGGCGTTTTGTAAATATAAAAATAACTCCAATAATAATAAAAATCGAAGGCCAGAACATATCAACATCAAACGTGAAAATATGGGGGATCAGGAAGAACGCTCCTACGGCCATAACGATAATACCCGACGATTTACTTCCTGAAGAGCCAAGAGTAATTACAAGACCTATTGCAACAAGCAGCATTGGCCAGCTGAAGACAATATGAGAAATTTCATAGGGGAAGAAACCTGTGTTTCTAAGTACAAGAAATAATCCGACCAAAACCAGTATTACACCGATAATTGGCCTGTTGCTTGTAAGATGATGATGTTCACGTCTTAACTGACGATATTCATCTCTTGCCTGACGGCGTTCATCTCTGTAATTTTCATTCGTTTCCATAATCGTAAATTTATTTGTTTCTTAACTATTTATTTTATCTTTTCTATTAAAAAGTGATGACAGTATAAATGACAGACCAATTAATCCTATTACTGCAGGCCAGTAAAAGGTGTTAAATGTTTGAGGAGAAATAATGTTTATATGATCCTTTAAAAACCATATTCCTCCTGCAATAAGCAACAAACCTCCGGTAAAATGAAGGTTTAGCAGAAGTAAAACACCAATGAAAATCATTGCAGTCTCCCAGGTAAAATAGCTGCTGACACTGCCCAGGCTTAGCAAGTCGTTTGTCGCGATGAGAAGTGCCACGCCAAGAACAATAAAGAATAATCCGATACTTATCCTGGGGTGATGTTCCCTGCCCCTGATATGAGAATAGTTTCTGTAGTGGTGATAATCTCTGTGTCTCATAATTTTTAAATATTTAATCTCTAACAAAAGTAATTCTCAAGTAAGCAGTTACTAAGAGAAATTCGGTAAACTGCGTTTTTCTATCGGTATTTGGTCATTTATGACAATAAATGTTACTTTTTTGTTGATAATTTTTTTAATTGAAGAAGGATTCATATTTTTGCAAACCAAAATTTAAAGAGATGTCCTCATCATATACCATACCGTTGGGCGGTTTAAAAGAAGGGCACCACACAATTGATTTTGAGATTGATAAAGAGTTTTTTGAACAGTTTGAGGAATCGGAAGTTAAGGAAGGGAGCCTTATTGCAAATATTGAGATGGACAAGAGATCTTCTCATCTGGATATGATAATAAGGGTCTCAGGAAGCGTCAGAATTAGTTGTGACAGATGCCTGGAGATGTTTTCCCAACCCGTTAACAGTGAGAACAGGTTACTTGTTAAATTTGGGAAAAGTGTTGAAGATATTGATCCCGACATTCTTTCGGTACCAGCCGATGATTATGAATTGGATCTGCAACAGCAGATTTATGAATTCATAATGCTGGCACAGCCGATAAAAAGAGTGCATCCGGCTGATAAAAATGGGAAAAGCACCTGCGATCCGGTTATGTTAAAAAAACTGGAAGAGCTTATAATAGAAGAGGAAAATGAGAACGACCCGCGATGGGATGAATTGAAAAAACTAATGAACGATAATTAAATTAATTTAAAATGGCACATCCTAAACACAAACATTCTAAGACCAGAAGAGATAAACGCAGAACACATTATAAGGCAACTGCACCTACAGTGGCAAGCTGTTCAAACTGCGGATCTTCAGTTCTGTATCACAGGGTATGTCCTGAGTGTGGCTTTTACAGAGGTAAGCTTGCTATTGAGAAGAAGGCAACTGCCTGAACTCGCCTAACTTAAAAAGTGTAATATGAGAATTGGCCTTGATGTAATGGGTGGAGATTTTGCACCTGAGTCAATCATTGAGGGCGCTGTTGATTCCCTTCAGCATTTATCAGTTAATGAGAAGCTTGTCCTTATCGGGGATGAACCAACTATTTTGAAGAAACTGAGTGAGATGGAGATGGAACCGTCCTTGTTTGATATTGTTCACACATCGCAGGTAATTGAAATGGCAGATCATCCTGCAAAAGCATTCTCACAAAAGAAAGACTCAAGTATCGCTGTCGGATACGGAATGCTGAAAAATGGAGATCTGGATGGTTTTTGCAGTGCAGGAAACACAGGTGCAATGCTGGTTGGAGCAAGCTATACTGTTAATGTGATCCCGGGAGTCCTAAGACCCGCGCTGGCCACAGTACTTCCTTGCATTGATAACCGCAATTTTGTTCTACTTGACGTTGGATTAAACCCTGACTGCAAATCAGATGTCCTTTTGCAGTATGGAATACTTGGTAGTATTTACGCAAAATGTGTTCTGGGGAAAGATAATCCCACTGTCGGGTTACTCAACATCGGGGAAGAAGAAACGAAAGGGACTCCTACTGTAAAAGCTGCATTCGAATTGATGAAAGAGCATCCCGAAATAAATTTCGCGGGGAATATTGAAGGAAATGCACTCTTCCGTGAAACAATGACAGATGTTGTTGTATGTGATGGTTTTGTCGGGAATATAATTCTTAAGATGGGAGAAGCATTTCATCATATTTACAAAATCAAAAACCTTAAGGATTCATATTTTGATAGTCTTGACTGGGAAAATTTTGGAGGAACTCCTATTGTTGGTATTAATGCCAATGTTGTGATAGGACATGGAATTTCTAAGCGAAAAGCCATAATGAACATGGTCCTTCAAACCAGGAGCGTTGTCCACGGCAACTTGGCACAAAAGATTAAAGAAGCAATATAATTATGGAAAAAATACGGGCAGCCATAACAGGGATATTTGCCTGGGCACCGGAATACAAACTGACCAATCATGAACTTTCGAAAATGGTTGATACTTCCGATGAATGGATCATGCAGCGAGTCGGAATAAAAGAGAGACGAATACTTAAAGGAGAAGGACTCGGGAGTTCAGATCTGGGAGAGCAGGCAGTACGGGGTTTGTTGTTGAAAACAAAAACTGCACCTGAGGACATTGACTTGCTGATCTGTGCCACAGCCACTCCAGACATGCTCTTCCCTGCAACAGCAAATATTATATCTGATAAATGTGGTATTAGAAATGCATTCAGTTTTGATCTTAATGCAGCATGCTCAGGATTTCTTTTTGCTCTACAGACCGCGGCGGCATATGTTGAAACCGGAAGATATAAAAAGGTTATAGTTGTCGGAGCCGATAAAATGTCATCAATTACAGATTATACCGACCGTACAACATGCCCGCTGTTTGGTGATGCCTCCGGAGCAATCATGCTGGAACCTACAACCGGGGAATTCGGGATAATAGACTATATCTTTCATACAGATGGCTCGGGACGGAAATACCTGCATCTTAAAGCCGGAGGTTCTGCTAAACCTGCCTCGCATGAAACAGTGGATGCAAAAGAGCACTTCATATACCAGGAAGGACAAAGCGTCTTTAAATTTGCTGTTTTAAACATGGCAGATGTTGCTGTAGAGATTATGGAACGAAATAATCTTAAATCTGAAGATATTGCATGGCTTGTTCCTCATCAGGCAAATCTGCGAATTATAGATGCGACGGGAAGAAGAATGGGCCTTGCTCCTGAAAAGGTAATGATCAATATCGAAAATTTTGGAAATACAACAAATGCTACTATTCCATTGTGCATCTGGGAATATGAAAAAAAGCTTAAAAAAGGAGATATTCTGATACTTGCCGCATTCGGTGGCGGATTTACCTGGGGTGCTATCTACCTTAAGTGGGCATACGACCCGGAATAGAAAATTTCTACTATAAAATAAACCCCCTCGCCCTTGGGGCACTCCCCCCAAAGGGGGAAATGACACATAGCGGCAGAGGGGTATTTCTCGCAAAATTTAAACTTTTTTATTTCCCATCCCTATTTTTATTATTATCTGTAATAGTTTTTATATTTGTGAGTTATTAAGATTGTTTCTCCTAACTATTAAATATTATGGCAAAGTTCAATGAACCAGATAATACTACCATTAACCTTATAAGCAATGGAACAGATATAATCGGTGATATCAAATCCAATGGTGATATTCGTATCGATGGATCTCTTACCGGAAATCTTAACACAAAGGGCAAAGTTGTAATTGGCACAACAGGAAAAGTTAAAGGAGAAGTTATCTGCAAGAACTCTGAAGTAGCAGGAATTCTTGAAGGCAAGATTACAGTGGGCCAGTTACTTAATCTGAAAGCCTCTTCAAAAATAAATGGAGAAATAGCTACTTCAAAACTATCTATCGAACCAGGAGCAGTATTTTCAGGAAACTGCAAAATGAGTGATACCGAAAGCAATGCCGGAGCAGGAATCAAAGAAAAAGAACCCGAAAAACTTACAAAATAAGGGAATAAGAGACTTCGCCAGGTATTCAGGTTTGGCATTTCAGATGATAGGCATTATACTTGTTACAGTCTGGGGTGGCGTAAAACTTGATAAACTGACAGGTTGGCATACTCCCGTATTTACAATAGTCCTTTCGCTACTTGGTGTATTTGCAGCAATATATTTTGCTGTAAAAGATTTTATAAAGTAATCCCCCTTCTTGAAACTAATTCATAAATACGCTTTATTACTGATATTATTAAATGTACTGTTACTTTTAACAGAATATTTACTTGTATCGGTAGTTAAACTGAATCTTTGTTTCAGTGATGCAGTGGTTCTATCTACTGTTTTTTCAATTATTGCTTTTATAACTATTCTGATTTTTTTAAAAGGACAGACCAAAGAACCCGACAGCCAGACATTGTACAGTTTCGTGGCACTAAGTGTGAAATTCCTTCTTGAGATCGTCTTTGCACTCCTATGGTTTATTGTTGCTAAAAAAACATCTTTGCCATCTGTTTTAATATTTTTTGTTTTATATTTAGCACTCACTTTGTTTTCTATCTGGGTTATAGTAAAAATCCTGAAAAACAAAGCTTTATAAAACCGGAACTGATTTGAAAACGAGAAATTTAATTAGTTTTTTCATCTTCCTTCTCCTTGTTGGAACAACTATTTCTGCTTTTGGACAGGATGCTAAAGAAAAAACGGGAACAGAAGGGGAATTCGATGCAAGCACTTTTATTCTTGAACATATAGCTGATTCCCACGAATGGCATATTCTGACTAAGAAAAACGGGGAGAGTATTACTATTTACCTTCCGGTGATTCTTTACAGCAAAGAAAAAGGGCTGGATATATTTACTTCGAAAAAACTTGCCGGCGGGAATGAATATAAAGGATATAAACTTGAAGAAGAAGGTGACCTGAAGGGTAAAATTGTCTCTGTGAATACTCAAGGAACAGTTAATGAAAAAAACCTTCCTCTTGACTTTTCAATGACAAAAGCTGTTGTAGGAATGCTGGCTGCTGCTTTAATTGGCCTGATAATATTCCTTTCGCTCTCCCGGTCATACAGGAAATCAGGTATCAGTCATCCAAAAGGCATTCAGAGCTTCCTTGAACCGGTCATACTCTTTGTCCGCGACGATATAGCGATCCCTAACCTTGGTCATAAATATGAAAAGTATATGCCTTACCTACTTACGGCATTCTTTTTTATTCTAATTAATAACCTGATGGGTCTTATCCCTTTCCCTCCGCCTTTTGGTGCGAATGTAACTGGGAATATTGCAGTGACCTTCGTTATGGCAACATGTACATTCGTTATTACACAATTTAGCGGGAACAAAACTTATTGGAAACATATCTTCGCAGCACCAGGGGTGCCTTTCTGGCTATTACCGATTATGATACCTGTTGAAATAATAGGATTATTTTCCAAGCCATTCGCCCTTATGATTCGTTTGTTTGCAAATATTACAGCGGGGCATATAATTGTATTAAGTCTTATTTGCCTTATCTTCATCTTTAATTCCCTTTCAGTAGCCCCGGTATCAATCTTTTTCGTGATTTTCATGGATTTCCTCGAACTTCTCGTGGCATTCCTTCAGGCATATATTTTTACTCTATTGTCAGCATTATTTATAGGTATGGCAATACCGGAAAACCATTAATTTTTATTGTTTAATTTAAAATTAGTTATTATGACAGGAACAATGGCAGCAGTCGGAGCAGGTCTTGCAGTGATAGGAGCAGGAATTGGTATTGGTAGAATTGGCGGATCGGCGATGGACGCAATAGCACGTCAGCCGGAAGCTTATTCCAAGATACAGATTGCAATGATCATTGCTGCAGCCTTAATTGAAGGAGCAGCTCTATTCGCAATTGTTGTTGCTCTTATTGCAAAATAAGAAGGAATAGCTGGGAGCCTGTAACGGTTGGTTGCAGGCCTTCCTTTATTTTAATCGATTTAACTACATCCTTATGATACTTTTAGCAAACAATCTTGTTACTCCCGGGGTCGGAACAATTTTCTGGTCAGCCCTGATCTTTATTTTATTTCTCCTGATACTTTCAAAATTTGCGTGGAAACCTATTCTTTCCGCAGTTAAAGCGCGCGATGAAATGATTAAGGGTTCTCTTGAATCTGCCGCAAAAGCCAGAGAGGATATGTTAAAGCTTCAGAGCGATAATGAAGCTATCCTTCGCAAAGCAAGGGAAGAACGGGAAAATATTCTTAAGGATGCCAGGGAAGTACGCGATAGGCTTATTTCTGAAGCAAAAGGAAAGGCAAAAGGGGAAGCCGAAAAGCTTATTGAAAAAGCCAGGGAAGGTATTGAAAATGAGAAAATAAAGGCGCTCTCTGAAATTCATGAACAGGTTGCGACACTTTCAGTTGAGATTGCATCTAAACTGCTGGGAGAACAACTAAAGAAGTCGGGTAAACAGGAAAAACTGATTGACAGTTACCTTAAAGAGATTGATTTAAATAAGAATTAGGAACCAGAACCTGTAATGAACGACAGCAAAATATCAGTAAGATACTCCAGGGCAATTTTTCAGTCTGCTCTCGAAAAAAAGATTCTTGATAAAGTCTATCAGAACATGATCTTTATTTCAGAGATATGTAAAATGAAGGAAACAAAAGAATTCCTTCACAGTCCGATTATTGTCCCCTCGAAGAAGGAAGATATATTTCATAAAATGCTTGGAGGTAATGTTGAAAAGATCATTCTTTCCCTTATCGACTTGATTGTGAAAAACGGGAGAGAAAGTTTTCTTCCTGCAATTGCAAGAGTATTCATCCACGAAACAAAGAAATATAAGGGAATAACAGAATCTGTCCTTACAACAGCTGTAAAGGTCGATGATAATGTCAGAAAGCAGATAACTGATCTTATTTCTGAAGTTTTCAAGACAAAAGTTGAACTTAAAGAAAGCATTGATCCTGAAATAATTGGCGGTTTTATCTTGCAGATTGATGATAATTATATCGATGCCAGTATAAAGAATAAACTCCGTAAAATAAAAAAAGAACTTATAGGAAGTGTTATAACTCCCAGATAGAAAATTAAAACAATTAAAGACTTTTAAGAAGATACAATATGGCAAATATTAAACCGGCAGAAGTTTCAAAAATTCTCAAACAACAACTGGAAGGGATACAGACCGGGGTCGAACTTGAAGAAGTTGGAACAGTACTTCAGGTTGGTGACGGGATCGCCCGTATATACGGACTTTCAAATGCAGAATCGAATGAATTGATTGAATTTGAAAATGGGATGGAGGCTATTGTTCTGAACCTCGAAGAGGATAATATCGGTGCAGTATTGCTTGGTCCTACGGAGGAGATTAATGAAGGTGACATTGTAAAAAGAACCGGAAGGATTGCTTCTCTTGGTGTAGGCGAAGGATTATTGGGAAGAGTAATTACCCCTACAGGACAACCACTAGATGGTAAGGGCCCAATAACTGGTGAACTTTTTAATCTGCCCTTCGAAAGAAAAGCTCCCGGGGTAATTTTCAGGCAGCCTGTAAGGCAACCCCTCCAGACCGGTATTAAAGCAATTGATGCGATGATACCAATTGGCCGCGGACAGAGGGAGCTGATTATCGGCGACAGACAAACCGGGAAAACCGCTATTGCCATTGATACAATTATTAATCAGCGAAGTAATTTTGAAAAAGGGAAACCTGTTTATTGTATTTATGTCGCAATCGGACAAAAAGGTTCAACAGTTGCCAATATAGCGGCAACGCTCGAAGAACATGGCGCACTTGAATATACAGTTATAGTGCTTGCTACCGCCTCTGATCCCGCTGCATCACAATTTTATGCCCCCTTCGCCGGAGCTGCCATCGGAGAATTTTTCCGCGATACGGGTCGCGATGCCCTCATAATTTACGATGACCTTTCCAAACAGGCTGTATCATACAGGGAAGTCTCACTTTTACTCCGCCGCCCGCCAGGACGAGAAGCATACCCGGGAGATGTTTTCTATCTGCACTCCAGACTCCTGGAAAGAGCAGCTAAAATCATTGAATCCGATGATGTTGCCCAAAAGATGAATGATATTCCCGAGTCAATCAGGCACCTTGTTAAAGGAGGTGGTTCGCTTACAGCTTTACCAATTATTGAAACTCAGGCAGGTGATGTTTCGGCTTATATTCCCACAAATGTGATTTCGATCACCGATGGACAAATATTTCTTGAGACAAGTCTTTTCAACTCAGGGGTCCGCCCGGCAATTAACGTTGGAATATCAGTATCAAGAGTTGGAGGGAATGCCCAGATCAAGGCTATGAAAAAGATCGCCGGAACCCTGAAAGTTGATCAGGCACAATACCGGGAACTGGAAGCATTCTCTAAATTTGGTTCGGATCTCGACGCTTCAACCCTTGCTATTCTGAATAAAGGAGCTAAAAACGTTGAAATCCTGAAACAGGGTCAGTTTGCCCCTATACCAATTGAAAAACAGATAGCAATCATATATTGCGGCACCATGGGACTTTTAAAAGATGTTCCAATAAATAAAGTGAAGAGTTTTGAAATCGAATTTATTGAGCTTCTTGAGCTTAAACACCAGGATACTCTTGATAGTCTGCGTGACGGAATACTTAATGATGATATTACAAAAGTTCTTGAAAAAGTTGCAGGTGATTTAGTTTTAAAGTACCGGCCACAGTAATCAGGATAACCCGGAAAATGAATTTTAGATGGCGAATTTAAAGGCAATAAGGATTAGGATCACATCTTTTAAGTCGACCAGACAAATTACTTCAGCAATGAAGATGGTGTCTGCTGCCAAATTGAGGAAAGCTCAGGATAAGATTGTGAGACTGAGGCCTTATGCGATTAAACTGCATGAGCTCCTGATTGATGTTTCACTGAGCCTTGCTGACTCTGAAGTTGAGAATATTTATGGAAGGGTGGCCTCTCCTGAAAAGGTTCTTATTGTTGTGGTCACCTCTAACAGAGGTCTCTGCGGAGCATTCAATACCAATGTCATAAATGAAACAAGAAGAGTCATTTCTGAAGAATATGCTGACCAGCTCAGAAAGGGGAATCTGTCACTCTTAACAATCGGAAAGAAGGGATTTGATTATTTCAGGAAGCAGAAAATAAAAATGCTTCCTGAACAGAATAATCTGTTTAATGATCTTACTTTTGAAAATGTTACGATTATAGCTGAACAGATCATGAGCAGTTTTGCATTATCTGAATACGACAGGGTGGTACTGATTTATAACCAGTTTAAAAATGCAGCAGTACAGAACCTTACAAATGAAGTATTCCTTCCTGTTGAAACCGTTCCATCAGGAAAAATTATAACCACTCCCACGGATTACATTTATGAACCCGATAAAGAGGAAATCATCCAGGAGCTGATTCCAAAATCATTAAAAATTCAGTTCTATAAAGCTGTTCTTGATTCATTTGTAGCAGAACATGGCGCAAGAATGACCGCAATGCATAAAGCAACCGATAATGCAACAGCTTTGATCAGGGATATGACACTTCAGTACAACAAAGCCCGACAGGCAACCATTACAAATCAGATACTTGAAGTTGTAAGTGGCGCAGAAGCGCTTAAAGGTTAAATTTAATTGATTATCAGGTTGTAAAGAAACCAGGATGTATACTCAGTCTGATCTAAAAAAATTAGTCAATAAGGCTATTCTGAATCTTTCTTATAATGAGGAAGCAGAAAAGCTTAATGACCCGGTTAAGTATATCCTTTCAATCGGGGGAAAAAGATTAAGGCCCGTTCTGGCCCTTATGGCCTGCAACCTTTTTAGCGACACAATTGACGATGCAGTTATCCCTGCAACAGGTATTGAAGTATTTCATAACTTCACGCTGGTTCATGACGATATTATGGATCATGCACCCGTCAGAAGAAACCTGCCAACTGTTCACAGTAAGTGGAACCTTAACCAGGCAGTTCTGTCAGGCGATGTAATGGCATTTATTGCTAATGAATGTTTTTTGCAATCTCCTCCGCGCCACTTGCTAAAAGTTTTCAAAGTCTTTAATAAGGCAGCTATTGAAGTATGTGTTGGTCAGCAACTCGACATAGATTTTGAAAAGGCAGCAATTGTTTCACACGAGGAATATTTGCGCATGATTGAGCTGAAAACTGCAGCGCTTCTTGCCGCTTCAACTAAAATTGGTTCTATTATAGGTGGTGCCGACGACAAGGATGCGGAAATACTTTATGAGTATGGCAGAAACCTGGGTCTTGCATTCCAGATACAGGATGACTTGCTGGATATTTATGGAGATATTAAAGTATTTGGCAAAATAATGGGTGGAGACATCATTTCAAATAAGAAAACTTTCATGCTTGTTAAGGCCCTGGAAATAGCCTCAATCGAACAGGCAAAACAGCTTCATGAACTGTTTGGATTGAAAGAATTTGACCCGGAAGCCAAAGTAAAAAAAGTTATTGAAATATATGATCAGCTGAATATTAAAAATATTTCAGAAACCCTTGCTAATGATTATATTAACACAGCTTTCAGTCTTCTTGGAAAGGTTAGTGCGACTAACGAAAGAAAAATAGAGTTGGTAAATATTGCTAACTCACTAATTGGAAGAGATAATTGATCTAGGTTAAAACACAAAAATTATTAAATTTGTCTCTTCTGAAAAACATTAATAAATAACTAAGTTATATGCCACAGAATACCGGGAAAATCAGCCAGATCATAGGACCAGTGGTTGATGTTACTTTTGAAAAGCAGGGTTTTGAAATGCCTGATATTTATGATGCACTTGAAATAAAGAGGGACGATGGCTCCGTTCTTGTTGTGGAATGTCAGCAACATATAGGTGAAAGAACTGTCAGGACTATTGCGATGGATTCTACAGATGGTCTTCGCAGAGGAATGGAAGTTGTAGCAACCGGATTGCCAATTACAATGCCAATCGGAGAACAGATCAGAGGACGACTCATGAATGTGACCGGAGAAGCTATCGATGGCATCGGATATCTTGATAAAAAAGGAGGATACCCGATTCACAGGAAACCCCCGAAATATGAAGACCTTTCAACGGAAAAAGAGATATTATATACAGGAATTAAAGTTATTGACCTTATAGAGCCATATTCAAAAGGTGGTAAAATTGGTCTCTTCGGTGGTGCGGGAGTAGGGAAAACAGTAGTAATCCTTGAACTGATAAATAATATTGCAAAAGCATATTCCGGATTATCAGTGTTTGCAGGTGTTGGAGAAAGAACAAGAGAGGGTAACGATCTTCTCCGTGAAATGCTTGAAGCAGGTGTAATAACCTATGGCACTAAATTTCTTGAGAATATGAAATCGGGAGGCTGGGACCTTTCAACAGTCGACCAGGATGCTATTAAAGAATCAAAACTGGCATTAGTGTTTGGTCAGATGAATGAACCTCCTGGAGCCAGAGCGAGAGTTGCGCTATCAGGCCTGTCCGTGGCTGAGTCTTTCAGGGATGGAGATAGTAAGAGCGGTGGACGGGATATCCTGTTTTTTATGGATAATGTCTTCAGGTTTACACAGGCAGGATCTGAAGTATCTGCCCTTCTGGGTAGGATGCCATCAGCCGTTGGTTATCAGCCAACACTCGCAACCGAAATGGGTATAATGCAGGAACGTATCACTTCGACCAAACATGGATCAATCACCTCTGTCCAGGCAGTGTATGTACCTGCCGATGACCTTACCGACCCGGCACCTGCTACAACTTTTGCCCATCTTGATGCAACAACTGTATTAAGCAGAAAAATATCTGAGCTTGGTATTTATCCGGCTGTGGATCCTCTTGACTCAACATCAAGGATTCTGACTGCAGAGATCGTTGGTGAAGCTCATTACAACTGTGCACAGAGAGTAAAAGAATTGTTACAGAGATATAATGAATTGCAGGATATAATTGCAATTCTTGGAATGGATGAACTTTCGGAAGAAGACAAACTGGTTGTTCACCGGGCCAGACGTGTGCAGAGATTCCTTTCACAGCCATTCACAGTTGCAGAATCGTTTACAGGTATCAAAGGAACACTCGTTTCAATTGAAGACACAATTAAAGGATTCAATATGATCATGGATGGAAAGGTTGATCAGTATCCCGAATCGGCATTCATGCTCGTAGGAACTATCGAAGACGCTATTGAAAAAGGTGAAAAAATACTCGCTCAGTCAAAATAATTTATTAATCTGGAAGAATCTGTTTATTAATAAGTTGATATGAAAATAGAGATTATCACACCTGACAAAAGGATTTTTGAAGGGGAAATCAAATCTGTCAGGGTTCCGGGAAAGAAAGGATCATTCCAGGTATTAAAGGACCATGCACCAATTATCTCTACCCTCGAAAATGGTCCTGTCAGAATGATTGATCAGGGAGATAAAGAAATAATATATGAGATCAGCGGGGGAGTGATTGAAGTAAAAGCAAACAAAATAATTCTTCTTGCAGATTCCGTAAGCTAAGGTATATCAAATGACACCTGATGAATTTCGCAAAAATGCCCATGAGCTGGTTGAATGGATGGCAGGCTATATGGAAAATGTTGAGAAATGGCCGGTCAAATCATCAGTGAAGCCGGGTGAGATTTTTAATAAAATTCCCGGCAAACCCCCAATACATCCGGAATCATTCGACTCTCTGATGAGGGATTTTAATGAAATAATAATGCCGGGAATGACCCACTGGCAGAATCCCAGTTTTTTTGCATATTTTCCTGCCAACAACAGCCCGGCTTCCATCCTGGCAGAAATGCTTATAGCTACACTCGGAGCGCAGTGTATGATATGGGAAACTTCTCCGGCAGCAGCAGAGCTGGAAGAAAAAATGATGATCTGGCTAAGGGATCTGATAGGCCTGCCTTCCGGGTTTGAAGGCGTCATACAGGATTCCGCATCTACTGCAACACTCTCAGCAATACTTACAGCCCGGGAACAATCTACCGGATTTTCATGTAACAGCGAAGGTTTTGAAAAATCAGGTGTTCTGAAGGTTTATTGTTCAGAACAGACTCATTCCTCTGTTGAAAAGGCCGTTAAAATAAGTGGAATTGGCAGGAAAAATTTGGTTAAAATTCCTGTCAGGGATGATTTTTCAATGGATCCTGAAAAGCTGAAAGAAGCAATTATCCATGATAAAAATATTGGACACATTCCCTGTTGCGTGGTTGCTACTTTAGGAACTACCGGGACCACTTCAGTTGATCCTTTAAGAGCCATAGGTGAGATTTGCAATAAATATGAACTATGGCTCCATATCGATGCTGCAATGGCCGGTACCGCGCTAATTCTTCCCGAATTCCAATGGATGCTTGACGGAAAGGAATATATCGACAGTTTTGTTTTTAATCCGCATAAATGGATGTTTACAAACTTTGATTGTACTGCCTATTTTGTAAAGAATGCCGGGACCCTGATAAAAACGTTTGAAATACTCCCGGAATATCTTAAAACCAGAACCAGGGGAAAGGTAAATGATTACCGTGATTGGGGAGTCCCGCTGGGAAGAAGATTCAGAGCATTAAAACTATGGAGCGTGATCAGAACTTACGGGGTTGAAGGCCTTCGCGAAAAAGTAAGAAATCACATAAGTATTGCGGCAGAACTATCGGAAATGATCTCAAAAGAAGATGATTTTGAAATACTCGCCCCTGTAATTATTTGTGTTGTCTGTTTCCGGTATATTCCTGCCGGGTATAATGAAGATCAGATAAATGTTTTTAATGAAAAACTGATTCACCGGCTTAATGATTCCGGCAAATTATATCTGAGTCATACAGTGTTAGATGGGAAGTATACGCTAAGAATGGTAACAGCCCAGACAAACGTAACAATCGAACATGTTCAAAAAGCCTGGCTACTTATAAAAGAATCAGCCCGGCATATTATTTCCTGAAAGTCTACATCTGCCTCTTTCCAATAATCAAACCGTATAGATCAATATTGAACAGGAATTCAATAGAGGGTGATTCATTTACATTTTTCCATGCTGACTGAACTCCGGCGGATATCATATAAGGTATCCTGAGAACATGAAAATCTGCCAGCAGTTCAATTCCTAATGATTTGAAAGATTCCCTTTCAGGATTGTTGTAAAGCGGAATCAGTCCACTGGAAGTATATTGATATATTGAATTGCCAGGCCCAGTAGCATAATCATAAAACAGCCCTGTACGGATCCTCTTAAGATATAGAAGACTTGCAACATTGAAATCGGGGTATGCAAGAGGCATTACATAATCAACTGACAGAAAATTTATTTCTGTTGAAATAATATTTTTATAACCACGGGGGAGCGACGAAAAGTTTTCATATAAATATTTCTCAGGATCCTGTTTCTCCGTTTCTAACCTGATTCTTATGCCGTTGCTGGGAAAAAGTCCCGGGAAATAGAATGCGGTTTTTAATGATATTGCTGATCCATAGATCGTTTTATCAAATGGAGCAGAGCAGTAATTAAAGTCGATTGTCTGTGCCCACCTGGGATATATATCCCGTAGTGCAGTCTGATAATAATTTGTAAAAAAGAGTCTTTCGGTAATTATTGTCTGACCATAGTCATAGGTCCCTTTCTCTTTGATATAAATATATTGGTTTATGTAATCAGTAGTAATTGAAGGTCGCAGATACTCTGAGAATCTGCCTGAGGAGAACTGAAGAGGAAGAGAAAGAGTATTTGTAAAACTTATACCTGGCTGGATATCAGAAGGGTTGGAAATTTCTTGCCCCATTTTATATATTCCAGGAAGATTACCATAATCGAGTTGTGATTCAAGAACCGGATACCAGCCTTGCCAAGTTATCCGTGAATGAAATACGTTGCGTCTCTCTGCTGAATACTCATAGCCTATTGTTGAGATAAGTGTACTTAAAGTATTCTGGGTCATAATAGAAACACCGGGTCTGATGTTTGTCGGATCAGACTGAAGATCTTCAATATCAACATAAAATGGCATCCAGCTGTGAAATCTGAAAAGATGCTGCCACTTTCTGTAAGCCTCAGGTGTATAAACAATAGCGCTATTAGAAGTATCTGGTGGCGGAGTAATGTTAAATCTGTTGATAAGGAAAGATGAGGAACTGACATTGTTTTTTGCCACTCCCGGTGCTATTCTGACTGAGGTACTGCATATTTCATTCCCGGAGGAGGTATAATCACCGAAAAAGATTTTATTCCCGCCTGGACTGACATCAATTGTCCCGAATTTCGAACGGGTCAGGGCAGTTGTTTTTTTATCGGGAGTCAGGAGATAAACATTATCTGTCCCCGATACGGAACTTATAAAAAAGAGGGAGTCGTTTCTCAGGAATGAAGACTGAAGATCATTTCTTGCAGCTTCAATAAGGGTCTCCCATTCCTGATTCTCAAATTTGAATGATATAATTCCTTCCCCGGCATCTGCCAAAAAAACAAAAGTTGCTTTCTTTCCACCTTCAGCCCATTGCGGATGCTGAAGATACACGTTTCCCGGACTATGGACAGATTGTATTACAGATCCGGTTCCAGCATCAATAAGGACAAGATTATTAATGTTGGCGACAGTGTTTTCCACTGCAACAATTTTGCTTCCATCGGGAGAGAGCGATGCAGCAAGATATCTCGATTTTCGTGTAAGTTTTATGACCTCATTGGTTTTTAGATCCATCAGTTTAATAACCGAATATTCTCTGTTTTCCCATCTTGGATCAGTTTGTGTTTCAACCCAAACCAGCTTGTCTTTGGCATATGAGATAAACATAGGGTATACCTGTCCGGGAGTATGGATCCTTTTTTCTGTTTTTTGGATTGAATTTATCAGTACGAATGAAGTGGGAGAAGAGAATGTGGTTTTAATAGCAATTATACTGTCGGCGCCGGCTAGTAGAGGTGAATAGTAATTAATATACTCTCCGTGTTTGTCAGGATTTATTACATCGTAATGTGTCGTGTTATTTTCGGAAACATCTTTTGTCCAGATGGTTCTTAGTGTATCGAAAGTTTCCTTCCAGAGTGTCTTCTTTTTTAGGTTCGAGCTTTTTGAAAGGCTGATATTGACCGGGTTAAGAATAAATGGTCGTTCAGCAGTGAGTTTAAGCATATTAATCCATATCCGTGGGTCATTTTTGGTCAGTGCCCAGGCAACCATCTGATAACCATATTCGTAATAGTCAGGTACAAAATCCTTATATGAACCATTAAGTATCTTATCGTAATTATAGGTTTTTTTATTGTCAACTATCAGTGCTTTAAGTTGTTTCTGAAATGATGGAGTACGTCCTCTGCCCGATGGTGTAAGAACTGATTCAGCAAAAACTGCATCACCCTCGAGGAACCATGAAGGCAGAAGTGCAGCAACAATTCCGGTGAACTGCTCCCCGAATAGCACTGACATCCCTTTTGAAAAGCCCCGGTTTAATGATTCCATCTGGAAAACGTGAGTAAGTTCATGAACTGTCAGTTGTGTTTCCGCGGCAAGAGGAATGGAGTTCTGATCCGGCGTCGGATATAATTCTATTCGTTTTGGGGCCCAGGCAACATAACCATTTGACTGTATGGTAAAATTGTGAATCACAACAGGGATTTTAAACTTTTTTTCAGGGAAAAGTGATAAAAGTTTTGAATACGATTCCTCGAGCGATTTTGCATACATAATTCCGCCAGGGCCGTAATTCTCAGGATAAATTACGGTGAACCTGCCTGTTTTTATCTGCTTCCATTTAAGAGAAGCCGGATCCTGACCGGTCTCATAATATTGTGCAGAGACAGTCTGAACTGAGAATAGTAAAACTGTATATAAAAATAACAGAGAATGTTTCATTGAAAAAAATATTGCTCAAAAATAGCAAAATTAGTGAGCGATAATTCGTTGACTATCGTGTGAAAATAATAAGTATTTTCGACATCTGAAATAATTAAAGGTTTCCTTTAGATAAAGATAGTAAAGAATGAAGAAGTACAGGTTGATAAATAACATATCAGGATGGGCAGTGTTTATTATTGCAGCTTATACCTACCTGATGACAATTGAACCTACGGCAAGTCTTTGGGACTGTGGTGAGTTCGTTGCTTCAGTATTTAAGCTGGAAGTCGGGCATCCTCCTGGAAATCCTGTCTTTATGATAATGGGCAGGTTTTTTACTCTTTTTGCAGGCGGGCATGTCACAAAAGTTGCCGCCACAGTCAATTCCATGTCAGCGCTGGCAAGCGCTTTTACAATCCTCTTCCTGTTCTGGACTATTACACACCTTGCAAGAAAAATTCTTATTAAGAATGGGAATCAATATAATACCGGAAGGATCATTGCAGTTATGGCTGCAGGTATCGTCGGTTCAATAGCCTATTCATTTTCAGACTCATTCTGGTTTTCTGCAGTTGAGGGGGAGGTATATGCGTCATCTGCTTTTTTTACTGCACTCGTCTTCTGGCTAATCCTCAAATGGGAAGACGTAGCTGACGAAAAATATGCCGACAAATGGATAATCCTTATAGCTTTTCTTATGGGACTTTCCATTGGTGTCCATCTTCTTAATCTCCTCACACTGCCGGGAATAGTGCTCGTCTATTATTTTAAAAAATTCGAATTTTCCTGGAAAGGATTTTTTATCTCATTAGTAACTTCAATAATACTTCTGTCGCTCCTGATGTATGGAATAATGCCAGGTGTTGTAAGTATTTCTTCAAAATTCGACTGGTTTTTCGTGAATACCCTGGGCCTTCCTGCAAATAGTGGGATGGTTTTCCATGTAATCCTTGTAGCTGTTCTTTTTATTTTTGCAGTCAAATTCTCATTTTCATCAACAAACTGGGTAAAAAACGGGTTTTTTGCCATAGCAGCCCTTTTCTTTACAGGAATCTGGTTAATTTCCGGTTCCGCTATTCTTAATATACTGGTGCTCCTGGCAATATCCGGAGTCATCTGGTATATGGCTGGAAAAAGCAGAACCACACTTAATACTTTGCTTACAGCTATAATGGTTATCCTCATTGGATATTCTTCGAACGCGATTATTGTGATCCGGTCTTTGGCCGGTACTCCGCTCAATGAAAACAATCCGTCAAATCCATTTAACCTTCTTTATTTTCTGAACAGGGAGCAATACGGCGAACGGCCATTATTTAAAGGGCCCTATTATAATGCGCCCGTTACAGATTATGAAGACGGGAAACCTAAATATGCCCTTGAGAATGGAAAGTATATAATAACAGGTCATAACCTTGAACGCGTATATGATCCAAGATTTGTTACTCTTTTCCCAAGAATGTGGAGTGATCAGAGTGACCATCAGGAGGTTTACAAGCAATGGGCCAGGGTTAAGGGAACTCCGATACAGGTTACTGACCAGTCTGGTGAGAAAAAGATCCTTAAAAAACCAACATTCAGGGAGAATCTCCGATTTATGTTTTCATACCAGTTTGGTTACATGTATTTCAGATATTTTATGTGGAACTTTGCCGGTAAACAGAATGACACTCAGGGAACCGGGGGTACAGTTAATGGGAACTGGTTGACAGGAATTAAATTTCTGGATGAGCCAAGACTTGGAACTTCCGATTTGCCTGGAGATATGAAAACCGATCCCTCGAGGAACAAGTATTATCTCTTACCATTTATCCTGGGTATGGTTGGAATGTTCTATCAGTTGAACCGCGATAATAAAAACTGGGGAATAATTCTTCTGTTGTTTGTAATGACCGGAATAGCAATTGTAGTCTATCTTAACCAATATCCAAACCAGCCCCGTGAAAGGGACTATGCTTATGCCGGATCATTCTACTTCTTCTCCGTATGGATAGGCCTGGGAGTCCTTGCTATGTTCGAAGGATTCTCAAAGTTTACCAGTGAGAAGATTGCTGCTCCGGTTGCCGGGTTATTATGTTTTCTCGCGGTACCTGTTATAATGGGTGCGGAAAACTGGGACGATCATGACCGTTCCGGACGATATCTTGCCCGAGATGTTGCATTTGATTATCTGAATTCCTGTGCCCCTGATGCTATCCTCTTTACAAATGGAGATAACGACACATTTCCTTTATGGTATGCCCAGGAGGTAGAAGGTGCAAGAACAGATATCCGTGTATGCAACCTGATGCTACTTAATACCGACTGGTACATCGACCAGATGAAAAACAGAAGTTATGGATCTGCTCCTCTTCCCGTTACATTACCCGTTCAAAAATATTACGATGGGATCAACAATCAGCTCTTCATTGTTGAAAAAACAAAAGACCCGGTAGATATTTCAACAATAATTGATTTTGTAAAGAGTGATAACAAGGCAACAAAAGTACAGGTTTCAGCATCTGAGATCCTCGATATTATTCCATCCAGGACAATCAGAATTCCTGTTGATAAAGCAAAGGTACTTTCCTCGGGAACAGTTAAACCTGAAGATGCAGATAAGATTGTGCCATATATTGATATCAAACTTAAAGGGAATTCAATACTTAAAAGCCAGCTTATTGTTCTTGATATTCTGGCGCACAATAACTGGGAACGGCCTATTTACTTTATTACCGGATACCATAATGATGCATTGGGCCTTGAGGAATATTTTCAGCTGGAAGGACTCGCTTATCGTTTAGTACCTATAAAATCACAAAATAAAAACTGGCTTGATTATGGACGTATCGATACTGATATTCTATACCAGAATTTGATTAAAAAATTTGTTTGGAGAGGTGCGAATAAGAAAGGTGTAGATATAGATTACAACCACCAACGGACAATTATTGTTGTCAAAGCCAGGCTGAATTATGCAAGGCTTGCAAAAGCTCTTTATGTTGAGGGGGAAAATGAAAAGGCAATAGAAACACTTAACTTTTGTATGAATGCCTTTCCTCTTGATAAGATACCATATGATCCGTATATGCCAGATATAATTGAAGCCTATTTTGCTGCAGGGGCTGCAGAGAAAGCCGTTGAGATGACTAATGCGTTCTGTGATTACTATTATAAGAGACTTGATTATTTTCTTAAGCAAAAACCTTTTATTGTTAACGCTTCAGAATTTGAGATACAGACAGCTATCCAGTATACGTCACGGATAGCGAATATCTGTTCAGTTAACGGAAAACCTGAAATGGGTGAAGTGATAACTAAGAAACTGGAGAGTTACTATAAAGATTATGTTAAGGTGATACAGCCTGCAGGGAAATGAAATAAAAAACAGAAAGGCAATGAAACCTTTAGCAAAATGAAAGGGAAAGATCAATAAGAATGGGGAACCGAAATATTAGATTTCAGGTATTTTTCCAGGATGAAAAAAACCTTTTCCGGGTAGATAGGTTTTAAAATATATTCATTGCACCCAGCAATATAAGCCTCTGTTTTTGCCTGTTCGGAAGAGTAGGCAGTAATCATTATAACAGGAGTGTTTTTTCTGTCTTTCCTGAGGATTCTTATACATTCGATACCGTTAATTAACGGTATAAGAAAATCCATAAAAACAAGATCAATTGTTTTGTTCCCCAAGGCCAAATAATCAACGAATTCCTTCCCCGTATGAAACTTCACTACATCAGCTCCCGAATTTTTCAGTAATGTTTCATAGTACCTGATTGACGGGAGGTCATCCTCAACAATAACTATATTTTTCCCTGTAAGTTCTAAGTTGCTGATATTCAATGTCATTTAGAAATCTGATTAAACATCTATAAAATTACGATAAGTAAAGGATCTTAAGCCTGCATAATTACACAATTATTAACATTTTATCAACACAGCTCATAATATGTAGTAAAGGAGATATTTGGTTTCCTGAATTATATTATGCAATTTCGTATTAATAAATCCTCAATATCATGCTAAGACAAATTCGCTTTATCAAAGTTTTGGTTCTTTTTTTAGGATTGTTATTAATGATCAATAAATCTTTTGGACAGGCAGGTCTAAATAATGGTACAAGGGCTGTTTTTATTTTTGATATTGCAAAGTACATTGACTACGGACAGGGATTTGCAGATTCATCAGTTTTCAGAATAGGAATCCTTGATAAAGATGAGTATTTATTTTTCGAATTGGGAAATCTGAGGAAAACAAGAACAAAAATCCAGGATAAGCCTGTAGAAATTGTAAAATTCAACTCTGAAAGTCAGATAACATTTACACAGATATTATATGTTAATAAGTCAAGTGGCTTCAATTTGAATAAAGTTAAGGCAGTTATAGAGAAACATCAGACCCTTCTTCTGACAGAGGGATATGAATTCAGGGAATCAATGATAAATTTTATGGGAGTGGAAGGTGAGATGCCTAAATATGGGGTGAATGAAGACATGATCAATAAAGCAGGCATGAAGGTGAATTCAAATATGATGACTCAGGCTATTAAAACCAAAGAAGACTGGGAAAATCTCTTTGGTAAGGCAAATGAACAGATTATTATACAAAGGGATACTATTCGGCAGCAATTAGATATGATTAAAACCCAGAAAGGGGAAATACTTCATCAGAAAGCCCTTCTTGACAGTCTGGACAAAGAGATAACAACAAAGGTGAAGACATTGAATGAAAAGCAAAAAGTTCTTGAAAAACAATTTGTTCAGATTAGCAAACAACAGGGAGAAATATCAGTCCAGAAGCAGACGATAGTCGTTCAACAGAATGAAGTTCAGGTTCAGAAGGATACTCTTGCAAGACAAAAGGGAAAGATCACAATTCAGTTGGCAAGGATAGATGAGCAACTGAAAAGAATTTCAGAACAGGACAGTAAGATAAAAGTCCAGCTTGAAGCAATTGAAAAACAAAAACTGGTACTTTATTTTGTTCTTTTCGCCCTTCTTCTTGTCAGTTTCCTGGGGTACTATATCTACAGGGGATATAAAATAAAGAAAGAGGCGAATATCAGGCTTGAGGAGAAGAACAGAACAATCTCACTGCAAAAAGATGAAATTGAAAAGCAGAGGGATCTTGCAGCTGCCCAGAGAGATCAGATCAGCTACCAGAAAAGGCACATAGAAGATAGTATCATGTATGCAAAGAGGATACAGACTGCATTGATACCATCTCTTGAACTATTCAGCGATAAGCTTGAACACTTCATTATATATAAACCTCTGGCAATTGTCAGCGGTGATTTTTATTGGGTAAGCACTCAGGACAATCCGCAGGTGATAATTTCAGCTGACTGTACCGGACATGGAGTCCCCGGAGCATTTATGAGTATGCTTGGGGTAACAATGCTTAATGAAATTGTAAATGGGAAGCATATACTGGCTCCCGACCAGATAATAGAAAACCTGCGCCAGGGAATAATAAAATCATTGAAACAGGTTGCTGAAGAGGATAGCATTAAAGACGGGATGGATATTGCTGTATGTGTTGTTGATTTTGATAAAAACATTTTGTGGTATGCCGGTGCAAATAATCCGTTGTATCTTGTCAGAGGGGGAGAACTGACTCACTACAGGGCCGATAAAATGCCCGTGGCAATTCATTATAAGATGGAGCCGTTCACTCTTCATAAAATAGATATTCAGAAAGGCGATGCGTTTTATATTTTCTCAGATGGTTTTGCTGATCAGTTTGGCGGGCCAAAACAGAAAAAATTCATGTCATTGCAACTCCGGGAAACACTTGTTGCAATGGCCGGAATGCCAATGCTTAAACAGGGCGAACGGCTGAATGAGATATTTGAGGAGTGGCGTGGCGACGGTCCTCAGATTGATGATGTGACTTTAATCGGGGTCCGGTATTGATTACCTGCAAACCCATTTGGTTGTAACACCTAACACTGTGACATCAGGAGTTGCTTCTACACGGAGTAATGAGGCATCACAATATTCAGTGTCACTCCCGGTTGTCAGTATATTACCTCCTGAATCATAAGTATTTTGCTGGCAGACTTTACAATTTTTCTGACATGATGTAAATGATAAAGCAATGAAAATAAATCCGGCAGCAAACATTAATTTCCTTTTCATAGAGGTTATTTTAAAAACAAATATACTAAAACTCTCTTTTCCATGGTGCCGAATTAATATAAAATGGTTACTCCGATAAAATAATAAAGAGCATGATGCATCAATTCACTAAAATATCAGTCATTTGAGCAGGAATGAAAATATTTATAAATTGCATAAAAATTAATTGTCATGGAAGATTCAAAAATGAAAAAGCATGTAACCGTGGTTGGAGCGATTCAAATTGGCTTCGGGGTACTTGGTCTGATTGCAGCAGTTGCCGCTTTCTTTGCTCTGAATTTTGCGAGAAGTCAGGTCGGAGGTGATGACGTGGCAAGTTCGGTATTGAAATTATTGTCAATCAGTATTCCTGTACTTATCGGGTTTCTGTCAACACTTGGACTTGTTGGAGGTATAGGGCTTTTTACTTATCAGCCATGGGCAAGATACCTGGTAATTGTTGTCTCAGCTCTGGGATGCCTGAATATTCCTATCGGAACCCTGAAAGGCGTATATTTTTTGTGGGTATTATTGCAGGATGAAACTATTAAATTGTTCGAAAAGAAATAAAATCTGAAAAAAATATTGGTGTAGAGACGCCCAATTTGGGCGTCTCTACTTATTTTTGCTGTATAATTAACTGTTATATTATGGCTGATGACAATAAGATCATTTTTTCGATGTTTAGAGTGGGAAAATCTTTCCCTCCTCACAGGCAGGTACTTAAAGACATTTCTCTGTCATTCTTTCTTGGTGCCAAGATCGGGATAATCGGTTTAAACGGATCGGGGAAATCTACACTTCTGAAAATTATTGCCGGTATGGAAAAGGAATATCAGGGAGATGTTACCTTTCTTCCTGGGTATTCAGTAGGGCATCTTTCTCAGGATCCGCTGCTTGAAGAAAACCGCAGTGTTAGAGAAATTGTTGAAGAAGGCGTGAAAGGAACGATAGAGATTATAAAGGAATTCGAGAAGATAAACAACAGCTTTGGCGATCCGGAAGTTTATGAAAATCCTTATAAGATGCAGCAACTTATAGACAGACAGGCTATTCTCCAGGAGAAGATTGATTATGCTGACGGATGGAATATCGAACATAAACTTGAACGTGCAATGGATGCACTTCGGTGCCCTGACAGCAACGCGAGGGTTAATGTCCTTTCGGGTGGCGAACGCAGAAGAGTAGCCTTATGCCGTTTACTTTTACAACAACCCGATATATTGCTGCTGGATGAACCTACAAACCACCTCGATGCCGAATCGGTACAATGGCTTGAAACTACTCTTAAACAATATAATGGAACCGTGATCTGTATCACCCACGATCGGTATTTTCTTGATAATGTTGCAGGATGGATACTGGAACTTGATAGGGGTGAAGGCATTCCCTGGAAAGGTAATTATTCTTCATGGCTTGAACAGAAAGCCAAAAGGCTTGAGTCGGAGGAGAAAGGAAATGTTAAAAGAAGAAAGATACTTGAACGGGAGCTCGAATGGGTAAGGATGTCACCTAAGGCACGCCGCGCCAAATCGAAAGCAAGATTAGGTGCTTATGAGAACCTGCTTAATCAGGATGTAAAACAAAAGGAAGATAAGCTTGAAATATTTATTCCAAACGGGCCCAGGCTGGGTGATAAAGTAATAGAGGCTAGGTCAGTTACGAAATCATTTGATAATAAATTGCTTTTTGAAGATCTTGAATTCAGCCTTCCTCCAAACGGTATAGTTGGTGTTATTGGACCGAATGGCGCCGGGAAAACAACTCTCTTCAGAATGATAATGGGACAGGAAGAGGCGACAAAGGGTACATTTACAACAGGAGATACTGTTACCCTGGGATATGTTGATCAGGCACACGCAGCAATTGATCCGGCGAAAACTGTATATGAAGTGATTTCGGGAGGTCAGAACGATGTAATGGTAGGCAGTCGTCTTGTGAATGCAAGAGCTTACGTAGCCCGGTTTAATTTCACTGGAGCCGATCAGGAAAAGAAATGTGGTGTCCTGTCAGGAGGAGAGAGAAACAGACTGCATCTTGCTCTGACACTGAAATCAGGGGCAAATGTTTTGCTACTTGACGAACCAACAAACGATATAGATGTTAATACTCTGAGAGCACTGGAGGAAGGTCTTGAGAATTTTGCAGGATGTGCAGTAATAATATCCCACGACAGGTGGTTTCTCGACAGGGTCACAACACACATGCTGGCTTTTGAAGGTAATTCAAAAGTCGTATGGTTCGAGGGGAATTACTCTGACTATGAAGAAAACTATAAAAAGAGAGTTGCTGATACAACTCCGGCAAGAATAAAGTACAAGAAGCTGATCTGAAAAACCAGATAGATTTCTTCTTGTAACTTTGCGCCTGGTCGTCGTGTGGGTAAATAAAGATTTCCCCTAAGACAACAAGACACAAAGTTTCACCAGGAAAGGCTATTAACTATAAAAAATAATTTTTCTGAATGAAGACTAAAAATCTATCATCTATTCTAATAACTCTTTTCATCCTTTTATCGGCAATACTATATCCGGCTATGGCAGAAATGCCAAATGACTCTCTGAATGTTCCTTCATTTGGCAAAATTTATATTTATAACCGGACAACCACACCTCGGAATGTAATAGTGATGATTTCCGGAGATGGCGGCTGGAAATCGGAGGTTACCGGATTCTCTCAGACATTCTCTGAAATGAATACCCTGGTAATCGGTGTTGATATTCTGAGATATTTTAAGGATCTAAAGAATCGTACAGACGATTGCTATAATATTTCAGCGGATTTCGTACAGCTGGCTACCGAAATAGAAAAGAAATACGATTTTCCCGATTATAAGCCACCTGTAATAATGGGATATTCACACGGAGCAATGCTTGTTTATGGGATCCTGGCCCAGGCCCGGCCCGGTACATTTATCGGAGGTGTCTCACTTGGGTTTTGTCCCGACATTGAACTTCCTAAGATGTTTTGCCAGATTAACGGCATTACTGAAACAGTTGAGATTCCAGGGAAACGGTATCTTCTTCAACCTGATGAAAAACTTGGAAACCCCTGGATAGTTCTTCAGGGTCAGGCAGATAAAATATGCAGCTATTCAAAAGTTGCGGATTTTGTCTCCAAAACAAAAAATGCCGAAATAGTCGCTTTACCAAAAGTGGGACATGGTTTTTCAAAGGGGAGTGAATTTATGCCTCAATGGAAAGAGGCCTTTAACCGGTTAATCGACAGATATGAAAAAGATAAGCCTCCAAAGGTTAATATTGATGAGGTTAAAAACCTTCCCGTAACTATTACAAATTCCAAAGTTCAGGACAAGCAGGCACCGGTCGTGTTGTTGATTTCCGGTGATGGCGGGTGGTATGGTTTTGAACAGTCAATAGCTGATAATCTTGCCATAAAGGGAATTCCTACAGTAGGTCTCGATTCAAAAAAATATTTCTGGAAACGACGCACACCTGAAGAGACTGCATCGGACATAGCCAAGGTTTTGAATTTTTATGGTAAAGAATGGGCCAGAGAGAAGTTTGTTCTGATAGGTTATTCTTTAGGTGCTGAAATTGTTCCGTTTATTGTGAACAGGTTACCGGAACAGATAAAATCAAAGATTGAATCTGCAGTACTCTTATCTCCGGCCACAACCACCGACTTTGAAATACATATTTCAAATATGCTGGGAATGGGCAACCGGCAGAACACCTATAACACAATCGATGAGATCATAAAAATGCAGAGCGTGCCAACCCTTATAATTTTCGGAGACGGTGAGAAAACTGAGATTCCGGGATTATTGAGCGGAACATCTGTAATAATCAGAAGAATTCCGGGTGATCATCATTATAAATTTAATCTTCCGTTAATCATGCAGACCATGAAAGAGAATAAAGCTTTTTGAAAAATCGTAACTTTGGATTAGTTGAGTCAAATTTTCAATAACAGAAAAATGCTATTCGGAGTGAATTTAATAATTGGAACTCATAACTTTGGTTAACATTCAATGATAAAAGAAAACACATCAACCTCTGTCCGGAACTTTTTTAAAGAGAAAGTCTTCATCTTTCTTAATGAAAATGCGAAACTAATTACCCAGTTTCTTTTTACTGCACTTTTCATCGTTTTGGCAGCGTGGTTTATCTTTCATCAAAAACATGAACTGTTAAAAGTCAGGAATATTCTTTCCGAGGCGAATCGGAATTGGGTAATCGCCGGTCTGGGTCTGGTTATCTTTTATATTTTCATTCAGGGAGTGATGTATGTGACATCTTTTGCTTCAATTAACACCAGACTGAGGCTATGGGATGCAATAATTCTTTTTTTGAAACGCAATTTCATAAGCGTCTTTCTGCCTGCCGGCGCTGTATCTTCTCTGGCATTTTTCACAAAAGAAATAGAAAAAAAGGGGATCACAAGAACACAGATCTATTTTGCCTCTTCCATTTATGCGTTTGTAGGAATTCTGTCTGTTGTAATTGTTGCTATACCTGCTTTTCTATTTGTCGTTTCAGGAGGAAGTATTGCCATGGGCAGATGGTATGCCCTTGGCGGAGTTGTCGTGATTTTGTTATTCTTTGTATTTGTTTATTATTCACTTTTAAGAAAATGGAAGCTGTACTCTCTGATTTTAAAAATTTATCCAAAAGCTGATCTTTTTATTGAAGATATGAAGAATAACAGGATAAACAGGACACAATTTGTTTATACTGTATTAATCTCTATCCTGATCGAGTTTGTGGGAATCGCACACGTCTATATATCGATGATAGCTCTTAATCTTCCACCTTCCCTTTCAACTGCAATCATAGCTTATATAGTTGTCGTAATATTCCTGATTATATCACCGTTTCTGCGTGGGCTTGGAGCAATTGAAGTTTCAATGACATATGTTCTTATTCATTCAGGCTTCAGTAGTGTTGATGCCATTGCGATAACACTGCTTTTCAGGTTTTTTGAATTCTGGCTTCCTCTCTTTACAGGTATTGTGAGCTTTCTCTTAAAGGTTGATAAACTGATAATGAGGATTTTTCCTGCAGTTTTGATCTTTGCTCTTGGTATTGTGAATATCATTTCTGTACTAACACCTGCTCTTCCTGACCGACTCAGGCTTCTTAAAGATTATTTGCTTGTTGGTTTTGTCAGCTTCTCAAACAGCTTCGTATTTATTGCCGGATTATTTCTTTTGGTTACTGCAGCATTTATGTTAAGAGGATTGCGAACAGCCTGGTGGTTTGCAATAGGGCTAACCGTTCTTTCGGTTTTTGGACATATTACCAAAGGCATTGATTATGAAGAATCAACGATAGCGCTTCTTATTCTCGGCTCCCTGATTGCGACCAGAAAAGAGTACCATATAAAAACAAATCCAAGACTGGGGACAGTGGGGTTACAGACAGCTATGCTAAGTATGGCGGCTGTTCTACTATATGGCGTGGTGGGATTCTACTTCCTCGATAAAAAACATTTTCAGATTGATTTTAATATTGTTCAGTCATTCTGGTATACGATTCAGAACTTTTTTCTCATTGGCAGCAATGATCTGATACCGCGTGACGCTTTTGCACGTGATTTTATTTACCTTATCAAGATAAGCGGTTTCGCCTCAATATCATTTCTGGTCTACTCACTTGTAAGGCCATATGTATTCAGGGTTACCCCGACAGATGTGGAAATAGACAGGGCAAAAACACTAACGCGGCAATTCGGAAATTCCTCTCTCGATTTTTTCAAAACATATTCTGATAAATTTATATTTGCACCTCCTGAGATTAATGCATATATCTCCTACCGTGTAAGCAGAAATTTTGCTGTGGTTCTTGAAAATCCTGTTGCAGAAAACAGGGATGAGATGAAAAAATGTATTGTCTCTTTCAGTGAATATTCGTATGAGAACGGGCTTAAAGATATTTATTACCGGGTGCCAAAAGAGAGCCTGCCAGTCTATTTTGAATTGTCCAGGAAGAGTCTTTTCCTTGGTCAGGAGGGAGTAGTTGACCTCGACTCATTTTCACTGGAAGGAGGTGAAAAAAAATCCATCAGAAACGCTCTGAACAAAATTAAAGAACAGGGTTATACGACTCATATAAATACACCTCCTCTCCGGGATGGTTTGATCCAGAAACTTAAGGCTGTTAGTGATGAATGGCTGAAACTTACGGACCGCGATGAAATTATTTTTTCACAGGGAATGTTCGTTGAAAAAGAGATAAAAGAACAAACTGTAATCACAATTGAAAACAGTGAAGAAAAGATTATCGCTTTTTTAAATATTGTTCCTGACTACGTAAAAAACGAAGGTACTTATGATTTGCTGAGGAAGACCGCCGATGCACCCAACGGGATCATGGATTATATCCTGGTAGAGCTTTTTAAACATTTCAAAGACACGGGAGTAAAATATATTAATCTGGGATTTGCTCCAATGTCAGGGCTTGATGATCCTCACAACTTTACCGAGAAGTCAATGAAATTTGCATATGATAAAATCCGTTCTTTTTCTCATTACAAAGGCCAGAGGGATTATAAGGAAAAGTTCAGTCCACAATGGAATGATAAGTTTCTGATTTACACTAACGACTACGATCTGCTTCAGGTCCCGGGGGTATTGGCTAAGGTGATTAAGCTCTGAAAATACATTTTAACAAGGTCTGCGACAGACTCGAAAATAATTGACACATTTGTATCGGTAGTTAATCACATTAAAATGAAGCGACTTTTTACCCAATTTTGTTTTCTGTTTTGTACTTATGCGTTTTCTTTTTCCCAGATCTTTACAGATAGCAATCTTCCTATTGTATTAATAAATACTGATGGGGGAGTGGAAATACCCGATTCCCCCAGGGTTCTTGCCACAATGAAGATAATTTACAGGGGAAATGGGTTGCGAAATTACCTTACTGATCAGAATACAACCGGATATTTGAATTACAACGGCCGTATAAACATAGAAATAAGGGGCTCAAGTTCACAGGTACTGCCAAAAAAACAATTTGGACTGACAACGTTAAAGGCCGACAATACTTCAAATAATA
This sequence comes from Bacteroidales bacterium, assembly GCA_003141415.1. Classification (GTDB taxonomy): domain Bacteria; phylum Bacteroidota; class Bacteroidia; order Bacteroidales; family VadinHA17; genus LD21. The sequence continues at coordinate 48,659 of PLLX01000097.1, read as the reverse complement.
ACGTAAGCTTACTTGGAATGCCGAGTGACAATGACTGGATTCTTAACGGACTTGGATTTGAACCATCGCTTATACGCGATTATATCTGCTATAATTTATCAAGGATGATCGGGGAATATGCAAGCAGAACTGTCTATTGTGAAGTTGTGATAAATGGCTCTTACAACGGACTATATGTTCTTCAGGAGAAAATTAAACAGGGATCCGACAGAGTTGACGTCATGAAAATAGGCACAACAGACAATATTTCGCCAGCAGTTACAGGGGGATATATCACAAAAGCCGATAAAACAAATGGTGATCCGGTTGCCTGGACAATGCCAAGTTATCTGGCAGGAGATGATGTGACATTCATCCATGATCTTCCTAAACCTGAGAATGTAACAACTCAACAAAATGACTATATTCATTCTGTTTTTGAGATGCTGAGCAGTACCGCTTCATCTGGTAACACCTCTTTCGAAGATGGATATCCATCAGTGATTGATATACCATCTTTTGTCGATTTCATGATAATAAGTGAGTTGTCTGCGAATGCCGATGCCTATCAATTCAGTACATTTTTTCATAAGGACAGGAACGGGAAACTCAGAGCAGGACCAATCTGGGACAATAACCTGACTTTTGGAAACGATTTGTTTCTCTGGAATTTTGACAGGAGCAAAACAGATACATGGCAATTTGCTAACGGAGATAATGAAGGTCCTAAATTCTGGAAGGATCTTTTCGTGAATGCGCAGTTCAGATGTTACCTGTCTAAAAGGTGGAATCAGCTTATCCAGACAGGACAGCCCCTAAACCTTTTGACTATTGAAAACTTAATTGACCAGATTGTTGCGACTATCAGCGAGGCTTCGGTAAGGGAAAATATCAAATGGGGCACTGTGCCAAATCTTTCAATGGAGATAAATAACATAAAAGACTGGTTGAAACTTAGAATTGCCTGGATAACTATAAATGTTGGTCCATATTCAAATTGCAGCAATGTGGTAACTCCTTCGCTTGTAATCACGAAAATCATGTACAATCCTGCTGCAACTGCTGAGTTTCCAATCAGCAACGATCTGGAATTCATTGAAATACAAAATACAGGGAATAATACAGCAGACTTAACAGGGGTCTATTTCAGAGGAACCGGATTTGTCTACCAGTTCCCTGCATATTCTGAGATTTTACCTGGTTCAAAGAAGATACTTGCCAGCAATTCCGGGGTTTTTATGGCAAAATATGGCATTCCTTCATCAGGGCAGTTTACTAGGAATCTATCCAGCAAAGAAGAAAACCTTGTCCTGGCTGATGGTTTTGGAAATGTAATTGACAGTGTCAGTTATACAAATCTCCCGCCCTGGCCTAACGCTGATGGTAACGGGTCCTATCTGGAACTAATTGATCCGCTTTCAGATAATAGTATGGCATCTAACTGGACAACATCTGCAAATACAATTGTGTCTGTTCCGGAGACTGAAAGCAATATGGAGTTGAAATTTTATCCCACACCTGTAAAAGATAATCTCACGATAGAATCTTCAGGAGTAATTAAAATGGCAGAACTATTTGATTTTCAGGGAAGATTAATACGAAAAATTGATATTAATTCCGGAATATATAAACTTGACATGAGTTCTTATTCCCGGGGTATTTATCTGATCCAGATAATTACACAAGACGGGAACTTTATGCAAAAAATAATTAAGGAATAAAACCAGACTTTTTGTCTCCAGGTAACAACAAACTAACAGATTTACTGTTTATAAGAGTGTGACCTTCTTGAAAACCGATAGGTGCTCCTGGCTGACCTGCCAACCGGCAGACAGGCGGCAGGCAGGTTTGTGGTAAAAGCTGAATTTGGATGAGAACGAGAATCTGTTTATTAATGCTTATTTTTTCATCGGTGATCATACGGCCGGGATTTTCTGAGAATGAAACACCAAAATCAGCAACTATAAGCGGTTTTATAAGAGATTCCAAGACCGGTGAAACACTAACCGGAGCTGTCATTTATCCTAAAGAGAATCCTGCGATAGGGATAACTTCAAATTCTTACGGATATTTTTCCCTTACGCTTCCAACAGGAAAATATACACTAATTGTTCAATTTCTGGGGTACAAAACGCAGACCGTTCCTCTGGATTTAAAAGAAAACATGAAGTTGACTTTTGATATGGATGAGGAATCAATTGCTTTAAAGGAAATTACAGTTGTGGGTGAGAAGAATAACATTAATGTGGTTCAGAATAACCTGATTTCAAAAATCAATGTTCAGGAAATCCAGAATATCCCGGTTATTCTTGGTGAAAAGGATATCTTAAAAACCATTCAGTTACTGCCGGGAGTAACACCTGCCGGAGAGGGGAATGCGGGATTTTACGTACGTGGAGGGGGTGTCGATCAGAACCTTATCCTGCTTGACGAAGCACCGGTATATAACCCATCTCACTTACTCGGATTCTTTTCAACTTTCAATTCCGACGCTATTAAAGATATTACATTATACAAAGGAGGTTTCCCGGCTGAATACGGCGGACGATTATCGTCGGTGGTTGACATTAAGATGAATGAAGGCAACAATAAGGAATATCATATATCCGGAGGAATTGGACTTATTGCTTCACGATTAGCCATTGAGGGACCTATAATAAAAAATAAGGGTTCCTTCATGATTGCCGCACGAAGGACTTATGCTGATCTTTTCCTTAGACTTCTTCCCCGTCATGGAGTGGATTCCACTGCGAGTAAATCATCTCTTTATTTCTACGATTTAAACCTCAAAGCCAATTATCAGTTTTCAGACAAAGACAAGCTGTATTTTTCATGTTACCTCGGCAGGGATAATTTCAACCTTGGAGGTACGGTTGGTCTCGATTGGGGAAATATTACAGCTACAACAAGATGGAACCATATTATCAATGATAAAATATTTTCAAATACATCAATAATTTTCAACAGTTACAGCTATAGGTTTAATGTGGCAGTTGGCAATCTGACTATGAGGGTAATTTCTGAAATTAAGGACTGGAACCTGAAAGAGGACCTTCATTACTATCTGAATTCCAATAATACTATCAAATTTGGTTTCAATTCCATTTATCATACTTTTGTTCCCAGTAAAGTTGACAGCAGTGCTTTCCTCCGGGTAAGATCTGTTGATAACAGGTATGCCCTGGAGAATGCAGTGTATATTTCCAATGAACAGACAATCTCACCTCATCTGAAGGCAACATATGGACTACGCTATTCTCTTTTCAGTTCAATCGGGCCGGGGACCGTATACACTTACAATCAGGTAGCAGATGTTGTGGATTCGGCATCATATCCTAAAGGAAAAATATTCAGTACATATGGCGGATTCGAACCAAGACTTCTTGTGAATTATATAATCAATGACTCCAGCTCGGTCAAAATTTCGTATGCCCGAACCCGCCAGTACATTCATTTGTTATCCAATACAACATCAACCACTCCGTTTGATCTGTGGGTACCCAGTAATATCAATATATTGCCGGAGATTGCTGATCAGTACACCCTTGGTTATTTCAGGAACTTCTCAAATAATATGTATGAAACATCAGTTGAAGTTTATTATAAAACGATGCAAAATCAGATTGATTACCGTAACGGGGCCAATCTTATCCTGAATAACAAGGTGGAAGCACAACTGGTTTTTGGGAAAGGCTGGGGGTATGGAGCAGAGTTTCTGATCAGGAAAAAATATGGCAAACTGACAGGTTGGATAAGCTACACTCTGTCAAAAACTAAAAGGCAGTTCCCCGATATCAATGGGGGTAATATATTCTTGGCTAAACAAGACAGACCGAATAACCTGGCTATTGTAGGTATGTATCAACTTAATCCGAAGCTCACTTTTTCAGCAACATGGATTTATATCAGCGGGAATGTTGTTACATTTCCAAGCGGGCGTTATTTAGCCGATGGGAATATTGTTCCATACTATACTGAGAGGAACGGTTATCGTATGCCTGATTACCACAGGTTAGATATAGGTCTTACCTGGCAACGGAAAAAAACCCTCAGGTTTGAGAGTAACTGGAATTTTTCAGTATATAATGTTTATGGACGTTCGAATGCATATGCGATAAATTTTCAGCAGGACCCTAATGACCCTACGAAGATGCAGGCAGTGCAATTATCTCTTTTCCGGTTTGTTCCGGCAATAACTTATAATTTCAAGTTTTAAGAGTATAGAGAAATGGTAATAGGAATGAAAATAAGACTTAAAGATATATTCGAGATTGTAATATCATTGATGACTTTTTTGGTATTCTCAGGTTGTCAGAAAGTTATAAAGGTTGATCTGAACGAAGCTGCTCCACGTATAGTCATCGAAGGCCTGGTTAACGACAGGCGCGGTCCTTACACAGTTACAATAAGTAAATCGGGAAGTTATTTTAATCAGCCTGTTTTGCAAACAGTTTCAGGTGCACAGGCTATAATATCCGACGATAGTGGTACAACCGATACTTTAAAAGAAGCAGCACCCGGTGTTTATCTTACTTCAAGTACCAGGGGAATTCCCGGAAAAACTTACACTTTAAAAGTAATATCAGAAGATCAGGAATACGACGGTTCTACTACCATGTTTAGTCATGTCAGTATTGATTCATTGACTCTGGTAAAAAGCCAGCTTCAGCGTATCGATTTCGGTGGAAACGATCAGAATAAACTACATATAGAGATTCATTGTTTTTTCAGAGATCCTGTAGAAAAGAACTTTTACAGGTTAAAAGTTTTTAAAAACGATTCCACTAATACCGAAAGCTACCGGTTATTTGATGATCAGTATACAAATGGAGAGGAAACAGAATTGCGTGTCGCAAATGCTTCGGCCGGAGACACTTTCAGGATCGAACTTTTATCTCTTGATGCAAAAACATACGGGTATTACCGGACTCTTGAAGATCTGATCTTTACTAATCCTTTCTTCGGGTCAACACCTGCTAATCCGAATAATAATCTAAGCAATGACGCATTAGGTTATTTCGGGGCATGTGCTATTTCGTCCAAAACGATCATCATTACAGATTCCTTAATCAAATCAGTAAAATAGGTTGAGTATTCTTATTTCTTCAGACTCGCTTTTGAAAAAATATAATCGGGAATCTTAGTATTGAACTCAATTTCCATCATCTGGAACTCTGTTCCGTCACCCTCTTTAAGCACATCTTTAAATAGTATTTTTTTGGGATACCATCTGCCTTGAATCTGCAATATGTCAGAAAGTTCCATCCTTTTCAGCAGAACGCCGCTTTTCGCATAAAGTTCCTTCTTTAATGGGATGAAGCGGTCTTTATCCACCCATACTTTTTGCATCTCATAAGCAACATCGGCATTGATTGCTGTAAGTGTGATGATCCAGCAATCACGGTCCGCTAATCTTTCTTGTCCATCTACCTTTCCTGTATAATGATTTAGAAGATGCGGATCTTCCATCATATCTTCGTACGAGAGATCCGATCCCATCATGGATTGCCTCAGCATATGTCCGGAAATCTGGATAATCCTGTCAGTTGATGGCGAAAAGATCCACAGGAGATTATCGAGCTTAAGCATTTTGGTTCCCTGTTCGCGTGGCGGAGATATATATTCAGTATAGGATTTGGTCTCCCCCATACTCCATGATTTGGATTCAATTGTCCTGGTATTTCTGGGGTTATGTATTATCATCCTGGATGTAAATACCCTGGATTCAGCCGACATATTTTTGTCTACTTTTTCTATTATCTCCCTGGCAGAAGGATTCTGTGCATTTATTGAAACACACAGCATAAAAATAGGTATAACTAATTTTCTCATGCTTCTAATTCATTAAATAATTGAGCTGTTTTACGTTTATAAATTCCTATCCCCGAAAGCATTGTGCCGATGACTGTCGATACCAGTCCGGGAATAAATCCGATAAAAAAGGCAGTTGTGGTAATCCTGGTATGAAAGACTGCCGGCATCAGTATAGTTGCATTTTTCATCATAGAACTTAGATCAAGTCCATGATACTGAAGGTAAAGTGATCCAAGCAATCCGATCGATGTGCCTATGAATGAGCCCATAAGGCCTATTAGTACCGATTCATAAATCATGGTTTTATATATATGCGAATAATCCTCACCTATGGCCAGTCTGATTCCAAATTCTGAATATCTTCTTAATCCGCCCAATAAACCTGCGTTCCATAAAACCATGGACATAGACAATACAAATATAAAGACGGCGAAGGCTCCAACAGCTTTTATCTGATCTATCATATTACCCAGACTGTTTTGCTGGCGAAGGGTAACAATAACCGGAGCATATTCATCATTCGTAACCGGGAAGAGCCTTTTAAACCTGGCAACTACCTGACCTACTTTCTCTTCATCATAATAATTATCTGTCAGGTAGCCGACTATCTCGCCTGCCGCATTATTCATATCCAGAGCATTGCGGACATCTTCAAGATCTACAATAACCGAACCCTGGTCCATCGGGCCCGTTCCAAAAACGATTGTCCCACTAACGGTGTAATTATACATTGCCATACTGCCATTCATGGTAGAGCTAATAAGAGTTACCGTATCACCCGGGTTTACTTTAAGCTTTTTGGAAAACTCTTCGCTCATTAGGATCTCTCCTGAATGAACAGGAAGTCTTCCTCTTCGTAATGATTTTTCGAGATTGAATCGTTCTATTTCAGAGTGATCGCCGGAAAGCATATCGATACCAAAGCCCATGGCCGGGCCCTGTGTTCGCGTTTCACCCCTGGAATCAGGGGCATCAATCAGCCCGCCAAAATGAATTCTCTGACTCCATTTCATTTCAGGAAACTCTTTTTTCAACCTGATCAATAGAGTATCAACACCAATTAGAGCGAGATCATTGGGTATCTGGTCAACATTTTTCGCATAAGATGCGGACATAATCTTCACATGACCGGCATTGAAGCGTGCATTCAATTCCACGCTGTCATTCAGAATACCCTTTAACCAGCAAAACAGAAATACAGTGAGCATTACCCCTATGATAACTATAATAACAGGAAGAAGGCTTCGTTGCTTATCTCTTAATATCCCTTTTAACAAAAATCTGATCATTGTATTTTCCCCCTTAAAGCTTCGGTTGGTTTCATTTTGGCAATCTTTCGTGAAGGCAGATAGCTTACAATGGTTGTTGTAAGCATGATGAGAAGAATAGTTGTGACTACCAGTCCCAGACTATAAGCAGGATATATTTTATCTGCTACAGCCAGTCCAAAACCTTTGCTGCCTCCCGGCATTGATAATCCTTTGCTGGCCTGTAATGCAAGCAAGGGTATTCCATAAAGTGCGGCAAGAAGGCCGGCCAGTACCGAGTTAAGTGATCCCTCAATAGTAAACAAACCTACAACCTGTGTGCGAGTCATTCCAAGGGCAATGTAAGTACCTATTTCTTTTTGCCTTCTGAAGATGGACAATACCTGTGTATCAAAAATAGCAAGCATGGCTAGACTTAGCAGGATGATGTACAACACCAGCCCTCCTACCGATTTCATTTTAATCATGTCGGTAATGGACTTTAAGAGAACTTCATTGTTCTTGAATTTCCATCCTTCAGCAATAATACTGCCTTGTGCCTCTTTATTTAAAACTATAATAGTAGCTTCACCGGGCATTCCCATCATCTTTTGCAAATGATCAAGCGGAACCCAGATCTGACCCATATCGACAGTAGGGATGTCGGTATCAAATATTCCAATTATTTTTATGTTGTTTGCATCGAAAGTTCCATGTATGTCGCGCCACCGAAGGGTAATTAAGTCACCCTCCTTTAAACCGTTATCAGCTGCTGTATTTCTGCCAATTAATGCTGGTATTTCGTCATTGTTTTTAAGAAATAATGAGCTGGGTATTTTTAGCAATTTTTGGTTTGAACTAATTCCCTTGATCAGAATACTTTGGATACGACCTCGTGGATAGATTGTCCCTTGTGTTATAAGTATGGGTGCAATATTCCCGGTAGATACAAGGGAATCCAGGGCAGAAGGAATTTTTGTATGTGCTTCCGTTAAAGAGAAAGGATCATATGGATCATAGCTGGCCTGCCAAAACTGACCCCCTCCTGTTTCCCAGCTGATAGTTTCGTTTTTTGCCTGTCTGTCCCATCCATCCAGCAAACCTTTATGCCAAATAATAATTAAGAATGAGAAAGAAAGCACAATCACATTGAGCCAGGTTCTCAGGCCTGCGCCAATGAGATTCTTTGCCGCTAATTTGAATAATAGTTTCATGTTTTCCAGGATTTAATTATTCTTGATTTCATCTTTAGTAACTTTCCCGTCAACTAGTGAAATCTTTCGACTCAAATAGCCAATTACTTTATCATCGTGGGTAGCAAAAATGAAAGTTGTTCCGAATTCTTTATTCAGTTGAACCATCGTTTTGAGTATATGATGGGAATTGGCAGCATCAAGATTTGCTGTTGGTTCATCTGCAAGAACTATTTCAGGTTTCTTGACCATTGCCCTGGCAATTGCAACTCTCTGGCATTCACCTCCTGAAAGCTGGGCGGGTTTTGATTTTAACTTATCAATCAGACCAAGCCACTCCAGTGAATCCATCACCATTTTCCTGCGTTGCTCGTCATCCAGCCTAAGTAGAAGTAATGGGAATTCCACATTTTCGAAAACAGTATAAACCGGAAGAAGATTATAGCTTTGGAATATAAAACCAAGTTTGGATCGTCGCAACATGGCGGCGTGTTTTACATTAAGGTCCCCAATGGATTGTCCGAGAACTATTGCTTTACCTTCCGATGGAGAATCGAGTGAACCAATAATATTAAGAAGGGTAGTCTTTCCACTTCCACTTGGCCCGACAACACCGGTGAACTCTCCTTTTCTGAACTCCAGATCAATCCCATTTAAGGCAGTGAATTTACCTCCTGACATGCTGAAATGCTTTTTAAGGCCTTCAATTGAAATGATGGTTAAGTTTTCCATTTATTATTTTTTTTGAACTATTAATCATTTAAAAATTAAAAACTGCCATAAACTGTATTCCTGTTCCGGAAAACATATTATTTCCGGATATGTTATTATAGATCGTAAATTTCTCCGGATTCCAGAAGAGAAAAAGATAATAAGTCCAGTTATCACTTTGTCTTTGCAGATTAATAAACCGATACCATGATTTATCTGTCCAGTTGTAGTAAATAATGCTTCCAATCTTGTTAATACCTATGGGGTAATTTACAGTAAGTGAAGAGAATGTCTGATTAATACCTGAATTAAATATCTCGCCGGCAGAACTGTATCTGAAAAATTCTGATGCCGCGTATAATCCGTTTCCAAGGCCGAAGGTGTAATCAATTCCGAGTGTGAATAATTTAGTCCATAGCGGGAAATATGCGGAATCGGGTTTGCTGTGAGTAAGGGAATATTCTGCCCATACCCCTGGCCCGATATCCCATTTGCCATCCAGTCCGATCTTATCTTCCGGGTAACTTGCGGCACCATGAATCTCAGACGGATTTAATACTCCGGCTAAATCAGCTGTACGATGATGATATGAAACAGCCACTTCACCTTTTGGAACCGGGAATTGCATCCTGCCTCCTAATTCCGGATCTTTTCTGACTGTCGGGATTGTTTCCCAACCCTTGGTTTTGTCATTTCCCCAAAGAACCCATAACCATGCATTCGCATTATTCTGGAAATAGTATCTGCCAAGCAGCCCATAAACACCATCGGTAAGCTGAAGAGGATCGCGGGGGTCGATATGATCGAACCACATAAGCGGACGGAGTGTACTGGCGGAACCAAAATTAATTTTCTGAAGGCCTGCCCTGAGCTCAAACCGTTCAGTGCTCAATCTGATCCATAGTCTGTATGGTTTGATTTTTGCATCTGATTCATCGTTATTTGAACCGGTAAAATGATAATCGAGATAACTGTCAAATGATAATTCGGAATCGAATTTCAGATTATTCTTCAGGTTCTTTCCGATAGAGAGCGTGGGCAGGAATCTGGCACCTGTCTGGGATTGAATGGGATTGGCAAAGTTAATTCCCGCATACCCATCAATCTGGCCCTTGAATCTAAAAGTACTATCCTGTGCCTTCAGAAGAGGGAGCATCAGAAAAAAAAGCAGGCTTATATTTAATTTCAGATTCCTCATTTATTATTTTCTATTCTTTCGGGGCATAATACCGTAAAAAAAGAAATTCATAACTTCAATAATCATTTGTTCAGGATTCGAATAAATCCCAACCAATCGCAGATCAGTAAGCATTTCTGTTAAATGGTTAAGAAAATAGAGCATAAACTCAGGTTTAACATCATTACGTATTTCTCCTATTTTCTGTGCTTCACGAATATCACCAAGATAAATCCCGAGCATCCTTTTTTTGATGGTTTCTATGGTTTCATATAATTCTTCATCCTGATATTTATATATATCATCCAACAGCTCCTGGCTCATTTCGTGAGCATTGCTCATTTTAAGATCAACCATTTTTTTAACCTTTTCTTCATAAGGAATATCACTATTGTATATTTCTTTATAAGCTTTTATTCCTGATTCAAACATATCTACTATCAGATACTTTGCAATTGCTGTTTTATTGCCGAAGTACTTGTAACAGGTCATCTTGCTGACTCCCGCAACCTGGCAGATTTCTTCGATGGTTACTCTTCTGATTCCATGTTTCCAGAAGAGCGATTTCGCTGCATCGAGTATAGAATATAATTTTTCAGATCGTTTTTCCATATACAATACTAATTTAAAAAAAGTGTACAAATATAATATAAATATACATATAGCGTATATTATTCATCAAAATATGTTTTTTGCCAGAATAGCAGAACTATTATTTGCGATGAGGGAGTTTTGTAATCAGCCAGTTGAGTGACTTCTTTAATACACATAATCTTTTCAAGCATAAACCATATGATCAATGTTTCCGTCCGGAAATCAACATCGCCGATAAATCGATTATTGTGAGAGATATTTATCATCCGCTGATTCCTGATTGTATTTCAAACTCCATAGTAACTGCTACTAAATCAATATTATTGACAGGTTCTAATATGTCAGGAAAGACAACATTCATCAGGGCCATTGGTATAAATTCAATTTCAGGAATGACCATAAATACATGTTTTGCAAGTCAATTCAAGTTACCGGTTCTAAAACTATATTCAGCGATGCGGATAAGCGATGATCTCATGAACGACAAAAGCTTTTTGAACCCGGGGTGCTGATTTAAGCAAGCTCGATTTTAATCGAAAAAAATATTATTGGAATAATTTTTGTAGTTGGTAATTAATACTGATTTGACTGGAAATCATATTAATCACAAGACAAATAAAGATTAAATCTTAAAATAAAATATGGTAATAGCACAAAGGTATCTGATTATTTGTTTCATTTTATTCTCTGTTTTAGTATCTGATTGTAACAGAGACAAAAAAACGAATTGTGATAATTCTTTTTGTTCTCAGGAATTCAGGTATATCACAATTTTGATCAGACATAGTTCAGACAGCAGTGCTTTTGTACTGACCGATTTTAAAGTTCTCAGAGTCTCAGATAATAAGGATATTACAATAAATAATAACATTTTAAATCAGAATCCAGGATATTATCCACTTGTAAGTGATGATGAAATAGTTATGTTGAGAAACACTAATGTTGAAATTGAATTTCAGGGATATGTTGATAATGCATTAATTATAGGGAAACGCTTTGTTGTTACTGCTGATTGTTGCCATGTAATTCTTGTTTCAGGTGAATCAATGTTTTATATCTGAATAGGAAAGAGCCTCCATAACTGCTCAGGAACAAATCGTATAACTATCTGATCTTGATAGCTACCCCGAGACTACCGGGTAGTGACATCGGAATTGATTTAGAGATTACTTCATCGTTTATAGGTATCTTTGTTCCCGGTTTATTGAAAAACGATTTAATAATTCATCTTAATAGATATGAATATAACTGTGAATCAATGGAAAAAGAATCCAATCAGACTTTTATTAAATATTCCTGTACCCTGGGTATTTGTGCTGGGATATTTAGTCGGCCTCATTCCACAGTTTCTTTTTCCGATTGCCATCCATTCTCAGAAAGCATCAATTATTATTAAAATTATTGGCGTTGTGTTATTCCTTATCGGTGCATTTTTCGCATCATGGAGCCTGATTATTTTTCATAAAGCCCATACAACAACCACTCCCGGCGAGACTTCTAAGAAACTTGTTATGTCGGGAACATATAAAATTTCACGAAACCCAATGTATGTAAGTCTTATCTTTGCTTACCTTGGAGAGGCTGGATTTCTAATGCAGGCCTGGCCAATTCTTTTTCTTCCTTTTACCCTCTTTTATGTTAACCAGATCGTTATACCTCTCGAGGAAGAAGTGTTAAAGAAGGACTTTAATCTGGAATATGAAAATTATTGTTCCCGGGTACATCGCTGGTTATAAAATATCCGGTTCCGACAGACCATTTAGTATTACCTGTAAATAAATACCATCTATGTTAAAAACAATAAGAACCAATTCAGATAATTCTGATTTCAGGGAACTTGTAAAGTTGCTTGACAAAGAATTAGCAATAGTAGATGGGGAGGACCATTCGTTTTATTCCCAATTCAATAAGATTGATAAAATCAGGTATGTAGTTCTGGCTTATGAAAATGAGAAACCCCTGGGTTGTGGCGCGATAAAAGAATATGATGCGAATTCAATGGAAATCAAACGAATGTACATTACTCCTGAGAGCAGAAAAAAAGGAATAGCCTCGATAATTCTATCCGAATTGGAAATGTGGGCAAGTGAATTGTCTTATGAAAAGTGTATACTTGAGACAGGTAAGAGGCAGCTTGAAGCTATTGGTCTTTACAAAAAGAACGGATATACACTTATTCCGAATTATGGTCAGTATGCCGGGGTGGAAAACAGCCTGTGCTTCGAAAAGGAGTTAAAATAAAAAACAAACAAACGGGCTGAGTATCTTAGATCTGCCTTGTAATTGTAGTGATTTGGAATGATAAAAAAAAGATATACTTTTGCGACTGAAATAATGGCCCCATAGTTCAATGGATAGAATGGAGGTTTCCTAAACCTTAGATTCAGGTTCGATTCCTGGTGGGGCTACTAAGTTACTGTAAATCAATATTTTAGCTACACAATTACAGCTACTGATCAACTTCTCAGCTATCCAAAAACTGAAAACAGAGTAGATCAAAAATCCCTTATTTCTGCTTTTGAGTTCCATATTTGGAAAAACCGTTGGCTTTGACCAGAGTTAGCCAGACCTGATTGACCACCAAAAGCTAAACTTAATAGATTGTAATTAAATCACATACGTTAAATGTTATATGACCAGCAAGATGTGGTCAATATATTCGGCTTTTACAGTCTATACTGTAAATAAGCAAAATTGGTTAGATTTATTGAATTGTTGAGCATCATAAAAAAAGGCAGAATATGGACATTATTGAGACAATTAAAAAACGGAAATCAAGTAGGACATTTAATCAAGTGGCATTAAAACCTGCGGATAAAAGAGACCTCGAAAATTTCATCATTGAAAATAGTAAAGGCTTAGAAAGTGAGGTAGTAAATTTTAGAATCATTGAAAAGAACGATGCTGACAGGCAAATGAAACTTGACTTTGGAATGATTAAAGGACATAATACCTATATTTTAGGTACGGCAAAATCTTCAATAGATTCAAGAGTAAATTATGGATACCTCATGGAAAAGGTAGTATTAAAAGCCACGGAAATGAACCTTTCAACATGTTGGGTCGGATATTTTGACTACTCTTATTTTAAAGAAGTATCCATTGAAGATGGTTTTGAAATACCAAGTATAGTAATAATCGGATATTCTGATGATAGGCAAACATATCAAGATAAATATATAAGATTCACTATTAACGCTTCAAAAAGGCAAAGTTGGGGAAAAATGTTCTTTAATTACAAATTGAAACTACCTCTTACCCCTGAATATATAAAGAAATATTCTGATTCGTTAGAGATGGTAAGATTAACGCCTTCATCTGGGAATACGCAACCAGGGAGAGTGTTTTTTGATGACACTGCTAATGAATTTCACTTTTTTAAAAAAACAATAAGCAAACGGTACGAGTCAAGAGGATTACATGATATTGACATGGGTATTGTTTTATCTCATTTCGAGTTAACATCTTTACAAAGTGGATTAAAAGGTAGATGGCTTAAACATACAAAAGAGAATGTTAGCACAATTGATGAATTACAGTACATAATGTCTTGGAAATGGGAATAAAGTTTAGGACGAATACCCAACAACAATATCAACTACAATCACATTTACCTTTCTCTGAATAAGTGGACATTTCACGCTCCCATAAGAGCAAAACACGCAACAATCCCCTTTTTTTGACTTGAGAATCTGTTTGCAATTTGAACACCCATAAAAAAACAGACAAGAATCTGTGGGCATAGTCTCCTCTTTGTAAAGCCACATTCAAGGCAAGTTATTAGCGAGTTTAATTGTATATTTTTATTCATCTTGAATGTTTTTGTCCTCTGATTTCATAATTCACTGGTTTAAAGTTATCAAATTTAAACTTAACCAAAGGTCTTGTATTCAGGTAGTATTATAGTTTGCAAAAGTGGCGTGCAGTATTTTTATATACCCTTTCACCAAAGCAAGTAATTGATTTTCAATGCACTTTTTAGGGTACGGGGCAAACGAACAAAATCAGTTAAAGAATGTTTATAATTCAATACATCATAATAATATTAATAAACCAAAAAATATTATGCTTAATGAAACTTCTATTCAGGAATTCAGGGCAACTTTAAGAGGCTGCATAATAGAACCGCAAGACCAAGGTTATGATGATGCCCGCAAAGTATATAATGCCATGATTAGCAAACGCCCACGCATGATTGTACGTTGTGTAGATGTGGCGGATGTGATACAATCAGTGAATTTCGCAAGGGAAAATAACATTCTTCTTTCTATTCGGGGCGGAGGACATAATGCAGGCGGATTAGGAATTTGTGATGATGGATTAGTAATTGACCTTTCACTGATCAAATACACCCGTATTGACCTTGAGGCAAAGACAGTAGTGGCAGGAGGAGGATGTACATGGGGAGATGTGGACCATGCAACCCATATATTTGGAATGGCTACTCCGAGCGGAATTATTTCCACAACGGGTGTAGGAGGATTGACAACTGGTGGAGGTATTGGTCATCTTACCCGCAAGTATGGACTTAGCATTGATAACCTATTGTCAGTAGATATGGTACTGGCTGACGGAAGTTTTGTCACTGCTAATGCAAAACAAAATCAGGATTTGTTTTGGGCAGTAAGAGGAGGTGGCGGAAACTTCGGAGTAGTTACTGCCTTCACATTTAAACTGCATCCGGTAGATATGGTATATGGTGGTCCCATGTTATATCACATAAGCGAAACAGAAGATGTAATGAAATGGTATCGGAAACTAATAAAAGATGCACCGGATGACCTTACTGGATTTTTTGCTTTTCTCACTGTACCGCCTGTACCTCCTTTTCCCGAACATCTTCATCTGAAGAAAATGTGTGGGATTGTGTGGGCATATTCAGGACCATTAGAAAAAGCGGAAGAAATATTTAAACCGATTCGTGCTTTCAAGGCACCTGCTCTTGATTTTGTAGGTCCATTACCTCAGCCTGCGTTGCAAGGAATGTTTGATGCGCTATATCCCACAGGGTTGCAATGGTACTGGCGAGCAGACTTTGTAAAGGAATTAAGCGATAAAGCAATTTCAGAACACATCAAGTTTGGCAATGCACTTCCTACTATGCTTTCATCGATGCACATGTATCCTGTTAATGGTGCTGCTTCAAGGGTAAACAATAAAGATACAGCATGGAGTTACCGGGATGCCACATGGGCGATGGTAATTGTAGGTGTTGACCCTGACCCGGCAAACAAAGAGAAAATTACTTCCTGGACTAAACAATATTGGGAAGCATTACATCCATATTCAGCCGGAGGCGCTTATGTTAATTTTATGATGGATGAAGGAGAAGAACGTATAAAAGCAACTTATGGTGATAATTATGGACGGTTAGTAACGATAAAGAATAAATATGACCCAAATAACTTATTCAGGGTCAATCAGAACATAAAACCCACTATGAAATGATTTGACTTTAAGGCAATACTTTTGCATATAAAATCATGACAAAATCAATTATAAGATTTTTCAACATTATTATTGCTGCCTTGCTTGCCGGGGTGAGTTTTGGAATATGGATAGGATTTAATCCAATGAGTTTATCCCCTTCAACTTATATTGAACAACAGCAAAATATGATTCGGGCACTCAATGTACTAATGGTTTCGCTTGTTTTTAGTGCTACAGTAATAACAACGCTATCTGCTTTTCTTCAAAAAAGTAATAAGCCTGTCTTCATTGCTTTACTCATTGCTGCTCTATTCTTTATTACATGTATCGTTATATCTCGGTTTGGAAATCAGCCGATTAATAATATTATAATGTCATGGACGACAGATTCTCTTCCTGGCAATTTGTCTGAACTTCGGGACAAATGGTGGTCATTTCATATAATAAGGACTATTGCCGAATTGATAGCTTTATCCCTTGTTGCATGGGCAAGTATCAAAAAGAATTAATATCAGAACTTAGGTAATCGGGTTGTTCGCTTCGCTTAATGTTGTATTACAGAATAAATAGGTTCAATATATGCCACATAATTTGCAACGTTCCCTATTGACAAGTGCTCGATATAAATTGGTTGGGAATATTTGGAAACCATTTTGAAATATAAATATTAAAAGTGGTCTTGGATTCCGGTAGTATTATCTTATCAACCACGAATTAATAGATTTCTAAGTTTTTCACAATTCTAAAATCAAATGTCATGATTAACACTTCAGAAATTGCACCAGACGTTTACAGAATTTCGGTCTTTGTACCGGAAATTAACTTGCAGTTCAATCATTTTCTAATTAAAGATGATGAGCCTATGCTTTTTCATACGGGAATGAAGCAAATGTTTCCAGTATTATTGGAAGCCGTTAGCAAAATCATTCCTCCATCAAGTATCAGGTGGATTGGCTTTAGTCATTTTGAAGTAGATGAATGTGGGGCACTTAATGATTGGTTGCAAGCTGCACCTAATGCCAAAGGAGTTTGCAGTGAGGCAGGTGCTCTTCTCAATATGACGGATTTTGCTATAAGACCAGTTCTGGCTATGAAAGACAATGCTATCTTAAAAACGGGTCAATATACTTACCATTTCATTCGAACCCCGCATTTGCCTCACGGATGGGATGCAGGAGTATTGTTTGAGGAAAAGAACAGAACCCTCTTGTGTTCCGATTTATTTCATCAAAACGGAGATGTGGTAAATATAACCGATAAAGATATTTTAGGTGCTCACAAAAACTCTATGCTTCAATATGAAAAAGGACCTTTAATGGAATATACGCCATATACTCATAATACACCAAAATTGCTTAATTCTTTGGCAGAACTTAATCCAAAAACACTTGCAACTATGCACGGTTCTTCCTATAATGGTGACTGCCGTAAAGCATTAATTGACCTTAACTTAGTAATGAAAGAAATTTGGGGTCAGTAAGAAAAGTGATGGTGGAAAAATTAGAATAAATATTTGAACTCCTTATAAATAGGTAGGAAGGGAAAATGAAATGAACAATCAAATCAGTAAATCGAAAGGTCCTGGAGTTTATATTCCGCCACCATAGTTTTATATATTAATTTTTATTGCTGGAAAAATCGGACAAACAGATAAAAAGTACTGTCTGACCGATTGGTATAAGCCCTATTATTTATTTACGCAATAATATTATGCACTTGAAGTAAAGTTGGTTGCGCTGGTGTAACTCCGTTCTTTTTAAGGATAGGAATCAGCGTTACAGAAAACTTATTTAATGCTTCTTCTGACTCCCATACATCTGTTACAAGCATACCAACAGGTTGTAGAGTTACGACATGATAGAGCCGTCCTGAAGGGTTCCCTACTCCTGCGGCTTTAAGATCCTTAATTGTTTGATCGTATTTTTGCACAGTAAAGTCAACAAGATTGAATTGAGCAAGAACATTTTTCATTTGATTATAATTTAAATTTTTCTACTCGTATGGCTTTTCGGTTTCGCCCGGTTTTTTTAATTGGTTTCTGGTCTCCAGTATTTTAACAATTTGAAATCGAATATGTTCGTAAGACATAAAAACCATGACTCTTTACTAGATTATGCCGGAGCAACTTTACTGTTCTAAATATCAGTTAAGTGCTTATTGTTAAGTCATGTACATCAAATTTATTTTAAATGGTTAGATGTGTTCATATTGATATGGTTAGTGAATAAATAGAAATGAGAAAGCCTGATCCTAAAACTCCAGGCCGCACAATTGAATATTTATAGTGCTGATATATAAATAGATATACTATAAAGCAACTACAATAAATAGTCTAAATGCTTCGTATTAAGCGATTTAAAGCATTGTTGCGGTTTATAATTGCAGAATACATAGGAATATAGAAAGTTGCGAAACAGGCCATAAATTGCAGAAACCGGACCTCTTGACCACATTTGGCCGGTAAGATTACAATTAGTATACATAACTAAAAAACAAGCACTTAACTCCGGCTTTTGGTGGTCAATATGATCCGGCTAAATATGGTCAAGGCCACTGGCTTTTCCAGTTATATAAACTACCCATTCATTGACATATTACGAATGCAATTAACTCTGGCCCCGACCGAGTAGTATGCTGTTTTTTTTGTCGAATGCGACTGAATAATTCTTTTTACTTGAGCCCGTAAACCGCCACCTGCTTTGAAAATGTTGCCAGATAAACATGACCGTTTGCTATGGTTGGAGCTGAAAACTTAGCGAAATAACCAGGATAATCGTTGGAGTTTTCACCCGTGTCCCAAAGTTCTTTGGTAATGTCATTTGCGTCAAATGCCCTTAATATGCCTGGTCCTGCCACAACTCCCGCATCTGTAGCAATTGCATAAGAAGCCCAAAGAATACCTGTTCCATCAACTAATCCATTTGAAGAAACAGATAGTTCAGCACCTGACTGACCTGTCGGACCATTGACATTTGAGACGATTTGTAAATCAGAAAAGGTGTTGCTGCTGCGATCAAATGATAAGGCCCGCAATTTGACATTCTCAGACCATAAATATACAAATTCATTAATGCTGCCTTTATAATATGCGGGCAGGCAATGCAGATTATCTTTAATCGGGATTGTTTGCTGTACCTGGTTTGAAGATGAAGAATACCCACCCATGTTATCCTTGTTTAATAAATATAAATTCCCGTCTTTTCCACCTGTAAAATAATAACTCGAATTCGGAATCAGAAATGTACCCATGCTACCATAATCCAGATCATTAATATTCAGGTCCAAATAATTTGACGGTGTAAAATAACTACTTACTATTAGGGTTGAACCGGATGGACTTAACTTTAAAGCGCTTTCACCACGATTTGTAAGGTCTGTAGGGTCTGGACTTGGATTGTTTTGACTAGTTCCGTTAGCGGTCCCAACAGTTCCATTACCTGTAGTTACATAGAGGTTCCCTTGTGCATCGGCAGCCATTCCCATGCCAGATTCCCAAATACCTCCATCCTCGCCATAAGGTGTATCATTATAAACGATTTGCTTCTGCAAAGTACCGGCATTATACCCCAGAATCCATCCATGATAAGGACCCCAGTCACAATGAGAGGAATAAGTAATATATACAACTCCTTTTACCAGGGTTAATCCCTGTCTCTGGTTATTGCGCCATGGATCAAAACTAACTACATTATTTACACTGCCATCCCCTGTTCCTGTTACACTGGCAGTAATAAGAACAGGACTGCCGGATTGTTCATTCCCGTTTACAATATTGAGAGCATGAAGATATTGGTAAAAACTGGTGCCATTTGTGCTGCGGGCAACAAAATAAATGGTTTGTGAAAGAGAATCTATTACCGGTGTGCCAACAATACCAATATTATAGGTGAAATCAGTGTAGGGATTACATCCCGATGTCATATCTCCGGTGTTAGGCGGACGCATGCCCGAAACGGTAAAGTTTTTTCCCCAATATAAATTTCCAATGTTACCATCAAAAGCGTAGATAGTATTATTAACAGTGGCTATGAACACAACATTGTGCTTACCAGTGCCAATTGCTAAATTACTAAAAACAAGAGGCTGGGAATAGACCTCATCATCCACAGATAATGTAAAAAGTTTACCAAATTGCGTTGTATTTACATTAGCGGTTGTTAATATCTTTTCATGATTGTTTATGCCAGCTCTCGTATTGTCATTATGCTGAGTAAGAACAGAAGCTGACCAGGGAACTGCAACATTATTTGAATTATTAATTGATTCCTTCTTACAACTTAAAAATAATGTCATCAATAATACCAGAATTCTAAGCTTTTTCATAAAATCTAAATGTTTAATAGAACAAACAGTAATTCTTTGCATAAAGTTTACACGTAATAACATAATTTTAGAGGTGGTTTTAAAATAGAGACGTAAAGCGATTCTCATTTATTGTCGCCTCGCACTCCTTTTTAAGTTTGTCAATGCACTCAGTAACCCATGCGTTCTTTCTGTTATCTAATTGGCGATAGCTGATAAAAATATCATATTCGTTATCAGTTAAGAGAATTGCCTTGAGAGGTGTTCGTTGTGATTAAATTATGAAATGTAATAATGCAAGTCAAATTAAGGTCCATCAAACCCAGCCCAGCTCAGATGGATGGAATTGGCACTTTTAGTATTTAGTGTTTCCTGATTTCTTAAAGTCGAGGAAGAACCATCTCAGAAAAACTGAGTCGTATATCCGGTGTCATGTGTCCTATACATTCCTTCTGAAAAATAAATTATCTTTGGTTCTATAAAAAATAGTTATTATGAACTGGTTAGATGCTTTTATAGTTGTTGTCCTCATTTTGTCACTGGTAACGGGATTTATTAATGGACTGGTAAAAGAAGTGGCTTCACTCACTGCATTGATACTTGGAATCTGGGGCGCTATCAAATTTTCGACATTTACTGCCGGGAAACTGTATGATTATTTTGATATGACCGGCCATTATGTTGGTGTAATAGCGTTCCTTATTACATTCGGAATAATTGTAGTACTAATTCATTTTATCGGGATACTGGCTGACAAAATTGTGAACGCAGCTGCTCTGGGCTTTATAAACAGGATTCTGGGTATTGTATTCGGATTACTTAAGGCAGTTCTTATAATGAGCGTATGCTTTGTAGTATTGAATGCAATTGATGTCAGGCATCCATTCCTTCCTAAGAAAACAATTGAAGAATCAAAGTTTTATAATCCGATTTCCGATATCGCCCCGGCTATCTTCCCGATAATAGGAGAGGGTGGTTTTAATCACAGCTTCGACAGGTTTAAAAAGAAACCGGAAGAGCCTGTTATCTGACCCTGTTTGTTATATTTGCAACTCTCAAATAATGTTTTATGAATTTTGTTGATGAACTGAAATGGAGAGGCATGATACATGATATTATGCCAGGTACTGAAGAATTATTAAAAAAGGAAAAAACCAGCGGATATATCGGATTCGATCCTACTGCCGACTCATTACATATAGGTCATATGGTTCAGGTTATGCTGCTTGTTCATTTTCAGCGGAGCGGACATACACCAATTGCTCTCGTTGGCGGAGCAACCGGTATGATAGGGGACCCTTCAGGTAAATCGGAAGAGAGAAACCTGCTCGATGAAGTATCTCTGAGGAAAAATCAGGAAGCCATAAAGAAACAACTTTCCAAATTTCTCGATTTCGAGTCAGATAATGATAACCGGGCGGTTATGGTAAATAATTATGACTGGATGAAAGAATATTCTTTCCTGGGATTTATAAGAGACATCGGGAAACATATTACGGTTAATTATATGATGTCGAAAGATTCGGTTAAGAAAAGAATCGGGTCAGAATCTAAAGAGGGAATGTCATTTACGGAATTTTCATACCAGCTTGTCCAGGGAACTGATTTTCTGCATCTCTTTAATAATTTCAACTGTAAGCTCCAGATGGGTGGCTCCGATCAATGGGGGAATATTGTAACAGGCACAGAGCTTATCCGTCGGAAGGCAGGTGGTGAAGCTTTTGCTCTCACTTGTCCCCTGATAACAAAATCGGACGGGACTAAATTTGGGAAAACAGAATCGGGTAATGTATGGCTCGACCCTGAAAAAACCACCCCCTATCAGTTTTACCAGTTCTGGTTGAATGTTTCTGATGAAGATGCAGCAAAATATATAAAAATCTTTACTGTTCTGCCTCAAAAAGAGATTGAAGAGATCATTTCTGAACACTACAAAGCTCCTCATGAAAGACTTCTTCAGAAAAGACTTTCCGAAGAGGTCACCGTTATGGTCCATTCGAGGAGCGAATATGAAGGTGCTGTTGAGGCATCTCTGATTTTATTTGGCAAGGGTACAACCGAATCACTGAAAAAGATGAGTGAGAATACCTTCCTCTCTGTTTTTGAATCAGCTCCAGTAGTTGAATTAAGTAGAGAGTTTATTACGTCTGATGTTTCAATCGGAGATATATGCTCTGTACACACAAAAATCTTTCCATCAAAGAGTGAATTAAAACGTTTAGTTCAGCAAGGAGGGTTTAGTATAAATAAAGAAAAAGTTAATGATATAGAGCAAAAAGTACACGGAGACATGTTACTTAATAATAAATATATGCTCCTGCAAAAAGGTAAAAAGAATTTTACTTTAATTAGAATCAAAAACTCGCTTAAAGATATTATAATATATGAAGACCAGTGGAAAGAACTTGATAAAATTCTTCAGAAATGGTATATAGAGAAGAATCTTTTTGATTTATATATTAAGGATAAAGAGTATATTCATTCTGCTTATAATGAGATTGAATTACTTTGGGATAAGCAATATACAAACGTACATTCAATCAACTATGTAATGATTTCTGAAGCGCCTTTATGGGGAGACAAGAAAAATTATATTTATAATCCAATTTCTAAGAATACTCAGTTTTTTTATCGTAAAGATCTAGAAGCAATATTAAATAAACCTATTCCAAACAAGGAAATTTTTATTGAAGAACTTAATCAATTAGGCCTTATAATTTTGGATGTCTTACCTTTTGCATTAAGCGAAGCAAAAACTAATCTTAATTATAATATGTTATCTAAGAATGATTATATACAACTTATTGAATTAACAAGCCCGTTTCATCTAAACAAAAAGGACAGTTTAATACAAAAAAAGAAAAAGGGTTCAATAATTTATTTTTACAGATACGAGAAAACTAAAAAAGATTATGAAGAAATAATAGAATCTAAATTGGTTGTTAGAAATCATAACTTACCAGTAATCTCACAAATTGGAGGGGGAATAGATCGAAAGAAACTGATTTCATTAATTCGGTTGAGGTCATATTAACTATTATTATTTTAAATTTAATAAAATTGTGTCTCTAAACATCGTATCTGGGAAGAACAAAAGAGAGTCTTAACCGTTATGTAAAATGTTTAACCACTACGCGGTAAAAAATATCAGGGTGGACACATTTTCTACAATACCATATCGCCTATGGCGAATGGAGAAATATTTGTCAGTAATATAGGAAAAACGTCATTGCTATAGGCTCAGGAAGTCCGAGTTTATGAAAGGCTCATAGCCCGTAGGGCTTATGGTATTGTAGAAATGATTGTATCTCCAGCCACAATACCTCGTAGAGGTTAAAGAGAATTTTAACGGGTTTGTAAAAGTAAGGGTAAGTTAGAAGTTATTTCACCAGGTCCGCAGCGATAATCGATACATCATCAAATGTTGAAGGATTATTATGCGGCAGTCCGAGGTCGTTTATCATTTCCCTGATATTATTTTCAACGGGTTCTGTATTAGAGATATGACGAATAATTTCCCCCGTTCCAATCTCCTTGCCGTTGGCATACTTTAGCTCAGAAAAGCCATCTGTATAACAAACAATCTTTGAAAAATCTCTTATTATAATTTCAGATTTCTGTACCGAGGGTATTTCATCAAGCATACCTATACCAACGCATGAAGTCCTTAGATGAAGAATCTCTCCGGAAACTGTATTATAGATCACTGGAGGATTATGGGCGGCATTGATGTATTCAAGCACCCTGCTTTTATGATCATACCTTGCAACAAATAATGTTATGAATTTTTCACCTGCCGCATTGACAACCACAATTGAATTGAGTTTTTTAACGAGTGCTACAAGCTCAATATCATAGGTAAAGAGTGCTCTTAAACTTGCCTGGAAATTCGACATCAATATAGCTGCTGAGATTCCTTTACCTGAGACATCGGCAATACAAAAGCCTGTTTTTGTTTCGGATAACCTTATGCAATCATAATAGTCCCCGCCAACTTCATAGTGAGGGAAATAAAATCCGTTTACTATAACTTTGGGATTCTTTGGCATCTGGCTGTTATCAGGGATGAGCATTCTTTGCATTTTGGCCGCCAGTTCGAGCTCTTTTTTCATAGCTTCCTGGTGCAGACTTTCATTGAATAGTCTGATGTTCTCAATAGCAACTATAATAATGCTGGAAATAGTCTGTATGAAATTCAGATGTTTCAGAACAGGACTCATTCCTTCTCCTTCCTCCTCAATATCACCAATAAAAACAAAAGCGAGATGAACGTTGTTATTATATACCGGTACAATTATATCAACTCCTTCGAAACCAAGGTCGGGAGCACCGAAAAAAATCTCACATATACCCATTAGTCTTGATTCTACATCAATGGTTTCAAAATGTTTAGGAAAACCTCCGTTCAAAAGGCATTCCCAGATGCCGGAATGTTTGAATATAAGGATTTTACCGATTCCCAGGTTGTTCCTCAGGATGAATTCATATTTAGATAAAAGGTCCTCAGTCGGCAGATTTGCATTGATCGATAAAGTAATATCAAGCAATGAGTCTAATTTAAATTTGGAAATCTTTAATCTGTCAGTAAAACCTTTTTTATCTTCCATGATTCTGTTTATCCCTTAACTCTTTCAACGTACGATTTGTCGCGTGTATCAATTCTTATTTTATCACCGGTATTTACAAATAATGGAACCATAATTATTGAACCGTTCTGGACTTTTGCCTGTTTCAGTGCATTGTTGGCCGTATCACCTCTTAAACCAGGCTCGGAATAGGTAACCACCATAACAACAGACTGAGGGATATCTACAGAAAGGACAGTCTCAGTATCTGCATGAACAACTATCTCGACACTTGCTCCCTCCAGGAGAAATTCATTATTTTCAATCAATGATTCTGGTACATGGATCTGTTCAAAGGTTTCAAGGTGCATGAAGTAATAGCCCATATCGTCCTTATAAAGATATTGATAGGGGCGTCGTTCAACTCTGGCCAGGGTCACTTTGGTACCTGACGAAAAGGTATTATCAATTACTCTCCCGCTTTTGAGGTTCTTAAGTTTAGTTCGTACAAAAGCAGGTCCTTTGCCGGGCTTAACATGCTGAAATTGCACGATTGTATAAAGGTCATTATTGAATTCAATGACTAATCCATTTCTAAAATCTGCAGTACTTGCCATAAATATTTATGTTATTCAATTAATTAATTAATCTATTTCTCAATAGTCTCAAGGGGGTAAACCAACCCCTTATAACTCATAATTTCACATGTAAACGCACCTACAAATATATCAAATCGTATCTTAACCGGTAAAAAATTCTTATCAGCCGAAAACCAGAAAGTAACATCTTCTTCAGTTTTGAAAAGTCTTCCGGTTTCTGTAACAGGATTAAACTTGTAACATCTAATTTTCCCGACTCTGGTTTTTACTTCATCAGTCCCTAAATATTTTAACCTGATAGGATAAAGTTCATCACAGAACCAGGTAATTATGGTTGTTAATTCACCTTTTTTCAGATTGCTGTCAACAGGAAGAATATGGTTACGAAAGAAGTAGAAACAGGAGAGAATATCGTGAATTCGCGGAGGAGCGATGTGTTTCCCTGTGAGATCGCTGGTCAGAATACTCGAATCAGCCCTGGTTTTATGATCAAATAAAACAATATTGTATTTTTTATATCTGCCTTCGTGAATGTTTCTGATTGACTTCACAGGTAATTCAGTAGAAGGGTCAATGAAACTCTCGTAAATATCCAGAACCTTAAAAAGAGTTTCAGCCATCCCTGTCGTTCTTGCTGCTAATTTTGAATGCCATACCTCTTTCCCGTTAAGAGTGTCACTACTTAACTCAAGCGTTCCGCTTCCGGCAGTAATAAACGCGTATTGAATTGCATAAGTCACTTTCTCGCCGACTTTATACGACACTGCCTGACCCTCCGCAAAAGCTGACATTAGCAATATAACACCGGTGATGCAATAAATTCTTTTCATATTCCTTCCTGCTGGAACGCAGTTATTGTGCAGATTATTTTCCAAGAATGTTTTTTCTGGGTTTAGAAGTAATAAAATCTTTAAGATATAATGGTTCAAAGTAGGCTACGTCTTCAAAATGGTGATCTTTAAATGCCTGAAATACGGGTTTGTGCATATGGGAAGCTGATATCATGTAATCAACAGCAAAAAGAGCGTTTTTACGATTAATAACCTCCCGGCATTTAAGTGCTCCGTCACCAAAGAAGATAATCTTCTGTGATTCAGGAAAATTGACAAATGTATCTCCAGAGATTATTTCTGCTGAAATATCCTTTATTCTATTTCCAGCTGAGTCAAATATAGCATAATAAACTTCCATTCTTCGGGCATCGAGCATAGGGCAGAAAAGTGAATTCATTTCACTTTCTGCAATGAAATACTTACTCCCGGTAATCCCCCAAAACATCGAAAGAGTGGTTTCTATACCTATTAGTGGAATTGATGCTCCATACGCAATTCCTTTAGCTACAGATACACCTATGCGTAGTCCTGTATAAGATCCGGGTCCTTTACTTACAGCAACGGCTTCAAGGTCACGCGCTTTTATTCCGTGATCCCTGAGGATTTCCTCAATAAACACTGTGAGCAGGGAGGCATGTGATTTCAACTCATTGCTTTCTCGCAAAGAGATTACACCGGCACTGTCACATAATGCCACTGAGCAAAGGTTTGTCGCAGTTTCAAGACATATAATCATGTTTTGAAAGGGATACCAGCTACCTATTTCACTTTAAAGAGTTCCTCTTTTTTCACTACCTCAATCTGGGTGCTATCGGATAATTTTTTACTGATTGCACTGAAAGGAGAAGAGATTACCCGATCATTTAATGATATGCCGGAAAGGATTTCAATATAGGAATTATCCTGGATTCCGGTTTTAACGTCCTTTGCGAGAGCATATTTCCCATCGGTAACAAATACGATGGTACGGATATCTTTTTCTGAAGGAGTACCTGCAACTTTAGTCGTATCGGTACGGGTTGTGACAGATTGTATCGGAACAGTAATTATATTTGGTTTTGATTGGGTACGTATATCAACTGTTGCTGACATTCCGGGTCTGAAAGGGTTTTTATCACCGGCATCAACAAGTTTCTGATATGACTGGGGAAGAACCAGAATCTTCACATCAAAGTTCGTTACCTGATCAGCTGATACACCTGTTGTCTTGGCTGAATTTGCAATTTCAGTTACAATTCCTTTGAATTTCTGATCGAGATATGCATCTACTTCAATGAGAGCTGTGTCTCCCAGTTTAACCCTCGGAATATCATTTTCATTTACCTGAACCTGAGCTTCCATGCGTGACAGATCAGCAACACGCATTAATTCTGTTCCAGCCATCAGATTTGTTCCTGCAACTCTTTCACCGAGTTCCACGAGAAGCATTGAAACTGTACCTGTCATCGGAGCATAAATCGATGTCTTGGTAAGGTTTTCATTTGCATCTTTAAGTGAAGCCTCAGCACTTGTTATTGCAAACTTTGCTGCATCAAGTTCTGCTTTTGCCACATTATAGGTTGCTTCAGCCTGCTCAAAATCAGACTTTGAAATAGTCTGTTGGTCAAATAATTGTTTGTTTCTTTTAAATGACAGTTCTGCCTGAGTAAACTGAGCTTCTGATTGAGCACGGCGGGCCTGGGCCGAGCTTATTTCTGCCAAAGATCTATCTCTCTGGGAAATGTAATTATCGGGTTTTATTCTGAGCAATAATTGGCCTTTTTCAACACTGTATCCCTCTTTTATTGTCAATTCTACAATTTCGCCTGATACATCCGGACTTATTTTAACTTCTTTTTCAGGCTGAATTTTACCATTTGCCGTAATTGTTTCAACGATTGTACGTTTTTCAGCATTCTCAACAGCAACCTTCACCGTTAAAGCTTTACCAAACCAGCCTGCTTTCTTTCCAATTACTGCAAAGAGTATCAGGACAATTACTATAGGAAGTAAAATCTTAAGTATCTTATTGTTTTTCATGTTTTTGTATCTTAAAATGATTTTGTATTATGATTATTGATTAAGATTTAACGGTATGCCTTTATAGAAATCAAGTACTTTGGTTTTAAAGATAAATTCATATTTTGCCTGTGCCATATCCGATTGTGATTTAAGCAGCTGGGTTTTTGCAGCATTATAGTCGACAGGAGTAACCATTCCAACATTAAATTTTTGTTCGGTATATCTGAAAGATTCTTCAGTTGAGGCAATAGCTTTGAGACTTACGTTATATTTTTTGAGGGCTGCTACAGCATCAGTATATGCCTGTTGAATATTCTTATAAAGTTGTTTTTGTGTTCCTTCAAGAGCGTATTTACTGCTTTCAACATTTAGTTTTGAATTTGAAATGTTCTTATTAACCTGCCAGCCATTTAAAATAGGAATATTTAGTGTCAGGCCGACTCCCTCGTTTTTATTGTTTTTTATCTGGTTATTAAAGGACTCAATTCCAGGTTGATTAGTGAGGTAGGTATAACGGCTGTTTAAAGAATAGTTTAAGGAAACTATTGGGCTCCGGCCTCCTTTTGCCATTTTCAGACCATATTCGCTGGCTGTAAGTTTCAACTCTGAGCTTTTTATTTCCGGCCTGTTTTTCTCTGCAATAGCATAAATGTCATCAATATTACCTGAAATAACTGCATTTGTATCAACATTGATCTCAGGAACGACAACTTCAAATCCTGATGGTGTTTTAAGCTCAAGAAATTGAGTGAGAGTAAGAAAAGACGTTTCGAGCAGGTTTTTCTGAGTGATCAGAGAGAGCTCTTCCTGTGCTGCCTGCGCTTCTATCTCAAGAAGGTTCCCTTTGGCTACGCTTCCGGCCACCACCAGTTTCCTTGTTTTCTCAATCTGCTGCAAAGTAATGTTGAGTTGATTTTCATTTGCTGTAACAAGCTCCTTGTTCAAAAGAATCTGAAGGTATGCAAGTGCGACATTCAAAGCTACATTATCACTTATATCCTGAAGATCCTGCTGGCTGGCCAGAACCAGATATTTGTTTTTCTGAATTGCATTATAGTACTGTAAGCCATTGAAAACCGGCATTGATCCTCCAAGATAGAAATAGTCGGACTGAAGAGTCTGGTTAAAAAACTGATAGGTATTTTGATCGAGCGCACGGCCAAATGAATAGGAATATGAAGCCTGGCCGTTCACGTTTGGTAACAATATAAGTTTTGCCAGATCGAGTGAATTATTTTGAACCTCGGTTTGAATTGCTTGCTGTTTTATCTGTATATTGTTTTCAATAGCATATTTGATACACTCTTCCAGCGACCATACTTTTTGTTGTGAGAAGATTAATCCCTGTGAAGAAAGAAGACAGGTAAATATAAGTATTAAGATTTTTTTCATATTTAATTATTTGGTTTTTGAAGATAACCTTTATTGAACAAGGTCGGTTATAGACTATTGATGTTTAAATTTTTCAATTGCATTTGACAAATAACAGATCAGAAATCTTTTAAAAATAAGTTTACGAAGATAAATAATATCTCAGAGAGAATAAATTATTTTATTTAAAAGTGTGAATTAAAGATAATGACTTTCATTTTTTAAATTGTTTCATACGGGTTTTAAATTTAATTATATTTGTAACGACAATGGACATAATTTTATCTATTAAATACATAATTATATGACTAATAATGAATTAAAACTGGAACCTGGAGTGATTTTCGGAGATGATATGAAGTCACTTTTTGACTATGCAAACAGGAATGACTTTGCTATTCCTGCTGTAAATGTCGTTGGAACCAATTCTGTAAATGCTGTTTTGGAAACTGCAAAAGCTGTGAATTCTCCTGTTATTGTACAGTTTTCAAATGGCGGGGCACATTTTTTTGGCGGACTGGGTTTGCCAAAAGAAAACCAGGTTGGGGCGATAGCCGGTGGCATCTCCGGGGCTCTTCATGTTCATAATGTCGCAGATTATTACGGTATTCCAGTAATTCTTCATACTGATCATGCGGCGCGCAAACTTCTTCCCTGGATAGATGCGTTGCTCGATGCCGGTGAGGAATTCTTTGAAACTAACGATAAACCGCTTTTCAGCTCACATATGCTTGACCTTTCTGAAGAACCATTAAAGGAAAACATAGCAACCTGTAAAAAGTATCTTGAGAGAATGAGCAAAATCGGAATGACACTCGAGATTGAACTTGGCGTTACGGGTGGAGAAGAAGACGGGGTAGATCATTCGGGAGTTGACAGCTCACGTTTATATACTCAGCCGGAGGACGTTGCCTATGCTTATGAAGAGCTTTTAAAAGTAAGCAACATGTTCACAATTGCAGCATCATTTGGTAATGTCCATGGGGTCTATAAACCGGGGAATGTAGAGCTCAAGCCAATTATTCTTAAGAATAGTCAGGATTATATTATCAAGAAGCTTAAAACGGGTCCTAATCCTGTTAACTTCGTATTTCATGGGGGATCAGGATCAGAGAAAAATCTGATTACGGAAGCTATTAAATACGGCGCTGTAAAAATGAACCTTGATACCGATATGCAATGGGCTTTCTGGGATGGGATAAATAAATACTCAAAAGAAAAACAGGGATATCTCCAGAGTCAGATCGGCAATCCCGAAGGTGAAGACAAACCCAATAAAAAGTATTATGATCCCAGAGTTTTTCTCAGAAAAGGAGAAGAGACCTTTATTGCAAGACTGAAAGAGGCATTTACTGACCTGAATGCGATGAACCGGTTTTAAGAAGAAACACCCCTCTGCCGCCTCCTTCGCCTTCAAGTAGCCGCTTCGGCGAAGCAATGGCGGTATCTCCCCAAGGGAGGAGACAATTCTCTGGATTTTAGTTTAATTACATTAAAATGCAGGGGATTTTTCCTCCCTGAGGTGGAAATAAAAAGGGGGTTAATTTAAAAGTTGTGAATATTCTAAATAGCAGACAGCCAGTCATATAGAGACTGGCTGTCTTTTTTATGTTAAAAACTATTTTTTCGCTTCAGACTCATGAAAATCAGTTTTTTTAATTTAGCTGTATGATTAAGAGTTGATGAGCGTGAGACATTCAATTTATAAGGAAGACAGGTTAAGGCATACAAATCGCCTTTCACTTATGCTCAATAACAGTGAAATGAGGGCACTTGGCATCTATTGTAACCGGTACCGGGTGAAAAACAAATCTGAATTCCTCAGGGAGACAATTATGAAAGCTATTCTGAAAAGATTCGAAAAGGAGCATCCGACATTATGGGAAGAGAATGACCCAACGCTTTTTAATCAGAATGTAACGCAATAACATTTGGATAATACTCGTCTTTTTCTAATTTTACAAATTCCGGTTTAAAATCATTAGTGGAATTGACAATATATTTGTCATTACAACGTATATTTGTATGAAGAACAGATAATTATCTCCTGATATATTTTAATGATGTATCCAGATAGTTTTAAAAATAATCCTACAAAGAGAACACCCTGGATAATACTGGAGCAGGGGAGGATCTTTATTATGGGAAGATCGATACCGGAAAACCCCAACGAATTCTATCGGCCTGTTCAGGAATGGATATCAAAGTATGCTCAGAATCATGAGGAGAAATCAAAAATCGAACTTGGGTTTGAATATATAAATACAAGTTCTATAAAATGGATTTTTACCATTTTGAGAGAGCTGTCAGAAATGAAAGAGATAGTCAGGAATGCCAGTATTACATGGTACTATGAACGTGGTGATGAAGATATATGTGAATTAGGTTTTATTCTCCGGTCGCTCGTTGAATGTCCTTTTAGAGTTGTTGAGGTGGAAGAGATGAACAGGGCCAGATATGAGAAGATCTTATCCAAACCCACATGATTTCTGGTTGCAACTAGTTTATCAAATTCGTATGTAGATGATCACTTTTCAAATAATTTTCTAATTTTGCAACTCATTTTGTAGAACATTGACCCATGGTGTAATTGGCAACACGTCGGATTTTGGTTCCGCAGAGTCCTGGTTCGAGCCCAGGTGGGTCAACTAAAAGTTTCCCACATAACTATTCTCTGAATAGTTATACCGTAGCGGAACCGCTTATAATCAATAATATAGGCGGTTTTGTTATTTCAGCCCTACCTATAAATATGTATTGAATTAAGCTTAAAAACGAGAGTAATTCGGGAGTCTTTTTTCTTCCTTACAGAGGTCTCGATATTTGATTAAGTTATTAATATTAATACATATACAGCTATGAAGAATAAGATCAAAACACACTTCCATGTTAAGAAATCTACCATCTATTTAAGGGTCACTGTTAATGGAGAACGTACTGAAATATCTACTAATAAGAAAATTAATCCTTCAACGTGGAACAAGGTATCTGAAAGAGTAGCAGGTAATAATGAAGTAAATACGACACTTAACACCCTTCGTAATAAAGTAGAAAGGTTATTTAGTAACCTGGATATGAAAGATGAAAGAATCTCTGTACACCAAATTATTAATGGGTTGAAAGGTAGAGAAAAAACTCAGGTAACCTTATTTAAAGCCTATGAGTATCATATTGCGAATATATTTAAACTCGTTGGAATTGACTATACTTCCACTACAGTAAAAAGGTACAAATCATCTTTTAATAGTTTAAAGAGATACAGAGAGAATAGAGATATTAAATTATGTGATCTTGACTATA
This sequence comes from Bacteroidales bacterium, assembly GCA_003141415.1. Classification (GTDB taxonomy): domain Bacteria; phylum Bacteroidota; class Bacteroidia; order Bacteroidales; family VadinHA17; genus LD21. Next base: position 15,543 of record PLLX01000097.1, on the reverse strand, counting down.
ATTTTATCTTAGGTTACCATACCTATATAAAAAGTGTAGAAGGTTTGAAACACAACTCAGCTGCAAAAAACATAAAAAATTTGTACGGGGTCATTCGTACTGCAATAAAGAATAACTGGTTAATCAATAACCCATTTAGAGATTTCAGTTGTAATTATGTAAATCCTACTAGGTGCTACCTAACTGATGATGAAATTGATTCATTAATTGATAAGCATCTTCCAAATGACAGATTGACAAAAGTTAGAGATGTATTCGTGTTTCAAATATATACTGGTTTATCATTTATAGATCTGTATGAACTTACTGAAGAAAACATTAATAAGGGTGTAGACGGCAAAGAATGGATAATCCTTTACAGGAAAAAAACGCATGTTAGGTCTGCTATACCAATATTACCGAGAGCAAAAGAAATACTTACAAAGTATCAGTACAAGCTACCTGTATATTGTAATCAGAGAACGAATAGTTATTTGAAGGAAATAGCCGATTTATGCAACATCAGTAAGCCTTTAACTAGCCATATTGCGAGACATACATTTGCTACAACTGTTACGCTTAGTAAAGGTATACCTATAGAAAGTGTTAGCAAGATGTTAGGACATACTGATATAAAGACGACTCAGATATATGCAAAGGTTACAGATAATAAAGTGGCTAGTGATATGCAAAACTTGATGTGAATTTATAGAGTGGATTCTTCTGAAGGATTTACTCAGAGTTTCCAGTATTTTGGTGTTTCTTCTTATCCGTTTGGCAGGTGCTTCCATTCCTTGATCCAGATATTTTTCAATATCAACTATCAGCTGTTTAGCTGTAACAAGCATATCAGAGGCCAATTCTTCTGGGGTCCATTTCAGATTAATATGAAGTCATCTTGCAATTTTTACATCATTAATGATGTAAATCAATGGTCTTTTTTCAATCATAATAATAGAAGTATCTTAATTATTATACCCTATGTACCCTAGGGCTATATATCACTTTAGTAGTACATGATCCCATAATATAACATTTAACGTACCCTACTACCCTGACGCATATATATATGCGTAGGGCAGGGTACATTATTGTTATGGGTTATGTATTAGTTAGGGTGATAAAAAAATGATGTAGCATTAACATTTAATCTATGATAAGAACTTTTACCTCTTTGTTCTTTATTAATCCAGCTCTTATCTATATAGTAAGATATAAACCTCTCGCTAGCATCTCTTCCAATATTAAATTCCTGCATTAACCTAGTCTTTAAATCACCATATGTATATTCTAGTACTCCTTTAAATAGAGTGCTTAATACACTTAAGTGCTTTTCACTATGTATAAAATTAGGATCTTTAATTTTTCTGATTTTTATATCAGGCAAATCACATGATTCTGGCAATCCATCTTTAGATATTGTAAAACTAAAATTATTAAATGGAATATCTCTAGAGTCTTCACATGTTACAATAAATATATTATTCTTTTCTTGTTTAGTAACAGATATTATTGTCTCAGCTTTATTTACTAATTCACTGCCTATATGTCCTCTAGCATTTAAGTCATTTTTATTTTGATGTAGTAATAAGACTAAATGTATCTCTAAGTCATAACTCCACTTTAGGAATAAACTTGTTAGTTTAGTTGCTTCTTGTTCATCATTTATCCCCTTTGTAAGCAAATCTCTAATTCCGTCTATTGCCACTATACCTACATTTGGTGTGTTCATTATAGCAGCCCCAATGAATTGAAGTCTTTCTTCTGGTGACAACGGTCTAAGTCCAAAAGCATAGAGATTACTTGGATTGGGATTACCTGATAGGGCACATATCCTCTTTATACTTCTAATTGCATGATATTGACTTTGTTCAGTATCAAAATATAATACTACATTCTTATCCAAAGGTAAACATCCCTGAATTGAATCAATTTGTGTACTGTTATTAAGTGTACTGGCCATTATACAACCTAATAAGAATGTCTTGCCTGCTTTCTTCTTACCGTTTATTAATGAAAAATTTCCAATCGTTAAGGAAGGTTTATTGTTTATATAACAATATGTAGGGGGTTCAATTATTTCAGTTAAAGGGTAAATCCTAAATTTCTCTAATAATTCGATTGTTTTGTCCATTGTAATTTATATTTAATGTTGTTTTATTTATTAATCTTACTTCTGTAGCCATGAGTCCTTTATCACATTCAATTATTTTAAACGATACTTCAGAGCCTGCTTTTATATGGTCTACTAAATTATTCATGCATACAAATATATCTTTAGGAGTACCACTTTCTATTATAAACCCATAGTTTCTACCAACATTGTAGAATTTAACTATGCCGTAATGTAATTTATCTTTATTCATACTATTTCTTAATATTATTATATAGTTCTTAATTAGTTATACATTGAATTCTATAATGAAACTCAATATCTATAGTTTATATAATCATATTTATTAGATTCTCTATTAATATATCTATACAAATATATTCCTATTAATAAAAATATAATAATCACTAATATAATATGGTTAAGTATTATATCTTCTATATTCATTATGTTATATATCTCTTTGTTTATTCTCTGCATTTTCTTTATGTTTTATATACCATTCTTTCATATAATTTGGATGTAAGGATCTCCAATGTGCTTTACGTTTAGACATGCAACCTTTACATTCGCAATATCTACTATATATCCAATGTCCATCAGGTTTGTTAGATCTACATCGTCTTTTACCAAATTCATCTATTTGAAATTCTTTATGACACATTATACACGCTTTAGTTACTATAGCCTTATCAGATATAGTATTTATACTATTACTCATTCAATTAATTATTAAAGTTGTTAATATTTAAACCGAGAAGATTATCTCGACATGCTTATATATACGAAGTGTATTTAATAAGGTTACAGTTCTTTTATTAAAAACAAAAAAAAATTCCTGTTCTTATAGCCTTTCTAGGTATTCCCTATTAATACCAAATCGAAGAGACCTCAAATATTGCCTATTGTCATATATTGAATCGGGAAGATAGCATCTTATAAGTCTATAATTTATACACACCTCCTACAACAAATATGCGGAGCATATTTAACTCTATAGCTTATTAACAGTCACCTGTTTTACTATCTACCTGTAAATATCCCCCGCCTATAGTACTATCAAATAATTGACCCCCCGTCACTTTTATAATAAATATTTGAGAGCATAGAAACCACCCCATATCAGCAGCCCCTATGCATTGTCAGGGGGAAAGTCCCTCCATAGTGTTTAACCAAATTTAAATTAAGAACATGGTAACAATCGTTGGACTTGAAAAAAGAAAAGCTGCTGATGGGAAAGAATTCAATGTAATGAATCTCCAGGGCAGCGTTGAGGTTGCTATATCAAAGGCAACTGGTAAACCTTATTTGACTGCAAGGAAATCATCTATTCCCTGTACGTTCGATGAAGTATTAGCTAAATCTCTCATTGGCCAGCAATTGCCTGGTGAAATTGAGAGGATTGAAGTGGATGAGTATGAATTCCTGGTACCTGGTACTAAGAAGAAGATCAAATTGAATCATTCGTACCGTTACTCAGCAGAACCTGTCTCCATTAGCGAGGTTGTGGGATAATGCTGATTTCAAACCACGGTTGGGGTTATGTCGAAAGGCATAACCCTTTTTTATTTCAAATCATTTACACCTATAATTATGGAAACTAATATAATAGAAAGAAACCTTAGACAATTTCATGGTACAGAGGAGTATCATAAACATTTATTCCCTGGTAAATCTCCTCTACTCCTGACTGATGGTTGTAAGTATATCAGGGATGATCTTCAAGCCTTTTGGCTATTCGATGCCATTTTAATCTATCAGATGCATAAATCACTCAGGGATGTCAACTTTCAGATATGGGGTTGAAGCAGTTGAAGAAAGACTTTACATGGTTATTAACCTGTCGGGAAGATACAGGAAAGAGACCACTGATATCACAGTCAATAGAATTCTCAGATTTCCCTGTTGGGTACATAAGGATCTGGGTTATTGATAAAGTCGCATTATTACCATCAGAGTATTGATCATGACAGATAATGAAAAGAAGAAATACATTGAAGAAGTTTTTAAGTATTGTAAAACTGACAGCATACTGGTCATGAACAAAACGGGTCAATTAGAGCGCTTACAATGTCCGTTCGAGGTAATGGTAATACAGGATGTTGGCGAACTCTACAGAGGCCTGATATGTCTTGTTTCAGCCGTTAAAATTGATTTGACCTTAATTGACGTTTATATCATTAAGGACAAAGCTTATTACTTCTTTAATTTCAGAGTATTACAACGCAAAATAAAGAATCCCAGGTATTAGGTCGAACAGAACCGAACTCTGGGATATTTAGTCGAGTCATGCTGCATTTTCTTTATTGTTGTTCTGAGATGGTTCACCTCGACTTTAAGTAATCAAGAACCACTGAAAACCAACAGTGCTAATTCCATCCATCAGGTCTGATAAGATTTTGGTGGATGGATTTTTTAATAGTTGCATTTTGTTTAAACAAATCGTAATTTGTGTAAAATATATATTTTGAGAAAGTTAAATTAATAAATACCATATGAAAAACTTATTTAAAATTTCAGGTGTTATCTTATTAATCATTTCAATCATTTTAATTCACTCATGTAAGAAAGATCAGCCTACACCACCTGTTAAAACAACAACAACAGTACCAACACTCACCACCACTCCGGCATCGAATATAACTTCGACAAATGCAATTTTAGGTGGTAATATTTCTTCCGATGGTGGGGCTACAATCACAGAAAGAGGTATGTATTGGGGGACAACAAAAAACCCTGAAATTACTGGAACTAAGTTAAAAGCAGATTCTATAACGAATAAATTTAGTGAGACCACACCTGATATATATCCAGACACTACCTATTATGTAAAAGCATATGCTATAAACAGCAAAGGAATAGGTTATGGGAATCAGGTTAGTTTTAAAACAAAAGAATTAGAACTGGCAATTATTGATGTGAGTCATGAAACAGGATGGGATTATTGGGTAATTGCAAAAGATGGTAGTAACTATTTTGTTACAATGAATAATAATAGACCCGCTTCTGTATTTTTTAAACCAGATAATAAAAAAAATGGATATAATATTTTCTGTGATGAAAAAGGATTGCCATCAAAAATGGTCATTGAAAACTATATTTTTTTATTTGGAAATTACAGAGACCAGTTAGTAGATATTGCTGTGATATCCCCCAGTGGTGATATAAGTATTCAGAGAAATTTAAAGATAAATATTGATTTAAATTTATTTTATAAAAAGAGCTATGATGCTGACAGTGCTTTGATTTCTGGTTTAAAGATATCAAGGGAAGTTATTGGGATAGCTTCTTGCACAATAGGCCTCTTATTCCTCGAATCCCCAGCAGCCGTATTAGCATTGCAATTAGCAAAGATTGGTTGCTTAGCAACCTTTTCAGAGATGATTGGTGATAATTTTCATTTTAAAATTTTTGGAACTACATCAACAGTAATAGGGATTATCGCAGGTGCTGGGGAATGTGTTATAAGTCCTTGGACGGCCTGTTTTACTACTGCAGCAGAAGTTGGCTTAACATATAAAATTCACGCTCTTGAAAATTTAGGAAGCATAAATGTAGCTAATGCAGAAGAACAATTATTAGATCTCACATATATGCAGTCACCCGTGGTTAACACTTCTGCTGTCAGTAACATAAAAACAACCTCTGCAATTTGTGGAGGGAATGTTACTTCTGATGGCGGATTAACAGTGACAGAAAGGGGAGTATGCTGGAATGCAACAGCTCTACCGACCACAGCAAATAACCATACAACAGATGGTACAGGAGTAGGAGCCTTTGTAAGTTCGATTAAAGGATTAGAACCTTCAACTACCTACTATGTTAGGGCTTATGCTAAAAATAGTGCTGGAACTTCTTTCGGGGATGATGTTTCTTTTAAAACTAATTCGGCAACCTATAATGGAACTTTCAATGGCACTCTTATAATAACGGTAGATTGTGCTCAGTGGAAAGATGTTGTTTCTTCGACCATTAAAATTGTTGTTTCAGGAAGTGGAACAGTGATTGATCCTTATAAAGGTAGCATGGAAATTAACGGCTCGGATGTTGAATCGTTAGTTTACTGTAACTGTGATCCGGAAATATATATTTGTAGCCCGGGTGGTACAATAACATTCTATGGTAATGGCACAGTATCTGGCTCACAAGATAAGGTTGAAGCATCTTCATCGGGTACAATAGGAGTCGGTTCATTTAACGCGTCGTTTACGAATGGAACATTCAGCGGAAGTACCTTAACCGGTGTCCTTACTTTTAACTTGAACCTTGCCGATGCTCCAATTGTGGAAACTATAACCTTAACAAATAGTAAATGAGAAGCAGCTAAAAGGTGTTCGGGTATGCTCTCTTTATGTTGCATATTGAAAATCTCATGTCTAAGGTATACAACATAAATCGCAACCCTCACTATTGATTAATGCGAGCCTGCGGCATGCAATTTTATACGGCATTCGTGGGTTTGCATAAAGCAATATTTCATGACACAGCAAGGCCAAGCCATCCTGGTTATTTCATAAGCCTTGCTTTAGTCATTCAATAACCCCACTTCATATGCCGAAAATTGTCTGCTACTCGCGACGGCTCGCGCTCGATTGAATTTGATTGAGGGTATTTGGGTGCCATTTGTATGACAAATGATATATGGCCTATTAGGTAAGGTATTGGGCATTTGATAAAAGAAAGAAATTTTGATAAAATAAAATTGACTTTGGCTTAAACAAGTCGTAATTTTAATATCTTATAATCAAACATTTGATAAATTAAAGAAAGTTAGATTGATCAAACATATTAAGGATTATTAATGCATTGAATTAATCATATAGATTAATTAGCGTTTATTGGAAAAAAGAAAGGCAGACAATAAATAAATGGGTATTAAACTTTAAATTTGAGAATTATGAAACATGAAAATAGATTTTTGTTTAACCCATTAATAGTAATGGGATTTGTATTAGTTCTTATCAATAGCTGCAAGAAAGGTGATGAAAGCAGTAGCGGGACCAAACTCAGGATACTTCCCGGATATAACTTAAGCGCATGCATAGACATATACACCGGCAAAAGCTACGTTACCCCTGAAATGCTAATGGCGGCGGGAGGAGCTCCTTCGTTGGGCATTGGCTATAAATGGAGTCCCCCGAGCTTATCGACCTTCCCTATGGGCACAGCTGTCTATAATGGAGTATTTAAAAGCAATGGGGGGGCCCTTGTCGCGGGGCAACACTCGTTCAAGATTGAAGTCTCTGATGGCCCCGGGGGCACAACCGCAACAGCGACCGTTACATTAAGTGTTGCAACAGTCTCGTCAGCTCCATCGGGCGGAGTGCCGGGCGTGGGATGCCCTTGGGCAGTCCTTCAGCAGTATCCCAGTAGCTCATTTGCCCTTGACGATGCAAATGCTTCTAAGTCCTACGGAGCTTCGCTTTTTGCAATGGGAGGCACCCCTCCCTATAGTTGGAGTCTAGACATCTCCAGTGGATTGAGCGTTTTACCATCGGGATTGACAATAGACCCGATCAACGGGATAGTTTATGGCACCCCTTTCCCAAGCTCGTCGGGGAAGACCTTTAAGTTCAGTGTTATCGTTAAAGATAGTGCAGGAAGCACTGTTAGCGGGCCTGTCTATACAATTACCGTCAAGTAACTTAATATAAATACGAAGGTGAAACCTGTGAACAGCTGGTTCATGCAATTTGCTTAACAGAATAATGGCAACTGGACATCCCAATTACCTATTATCTTCATCAATCTGACTATCAACGACATGCAATATTATAAACATCTCATCTTAGGCCATTTCTAGCCCCATAGTGGCACTATCGTAAGCATTCGGTGAACCACATATTGGAGATGCCAGAACCGTCGTCGTATATTTCGGAAAAAATNNCCAAGCGGCATTTTGCGCAAACGAGAAATTATCTGAATCCCTTTTTTATTATTGGCATAGGAAATACAAACAGGAGAACAGACAATCCAATTTACTTCCGGTAAAGTTGCAGGCAGAAAACAAACCAACGGAATCAAACATTATTGAAATTCATTATCCGAATCAGGTACGATTGGTAATACCGGGAAACACGCCGATTGACTTTATCAGACAACTGACCTGGTTTCAATAAGACATCCGATGTTTGCATTAACAACGACCAATATATTTTATCTATACCGCCATCCTGCCGATATGAGAAAAAGTTTCGATAGCTTATGCGGGATAGTGCAGAACGAACTACAACGTAATCCATCATCCGGTGATGTTTTTATCTTCATAAATAAACCCTGCAACCGCATAAAGCTGTTGCATTGGGAACGTGGAGGGTATTTGTTGTATTACAAACGGCTTGAATCAGGAACTTTTGAAATGCCGGAATATGATACCCATACAAATGAACATTGCAAACCGTTGGCTATACAGCATATAATATATTTGACAAACCGGGAAAAATAACATTGCTGGCTTGTATGGCACATGTTCGCCGTAAATTTGAGACAGCCTTGGACAACGATAAGGTCAGGGCAGGATATGCATTGACACAAGCATTATACTCAACTGAACGCAAAGCCCGTGAAGCTGGTTGTTCCTTATAGCAACGAAAAGAATTAAGAGAACAAGAATCTTTGCCTAGCCTTGCTGAGTTGAAAAATGGATGAAACAGAACATAACACAGGTGATGCCTAAAAGTGCTATCGGTATTGCACTGGCATATACCTTGAGTTTGTGGAACAGGCTTAACGGTTATTTGCTTGACGGGAAATACGAAATCGACAATAACCTTATCGAGAACAGCATCCGTCCTGTGGCATTGGGACGTAAAAACTACCTTTTCGCCGGCTCACACGATGCAGCTCAAAGAACCGCTATGTTATATTCTTTTCTTGGCTCATGCAAAATGAATGATGTAGAACCTTTGGCTTGGCTGAAAGATATTTTAACCCGTTTGCCGGATTATAAAGTCAACAAACTTCATGAATTGCTGCCCATTAGCAGGACATCTCTCGAATAATCGTTAATTTCTTTCAGAAAATCGGATAGATATTGATGTAGGGCAATAATTTTTTTATATATTTGACTTAAGCATACATTATACCTTGCTTTTTTAACCACATATTAATCAATATTGAATCTCATGAAAACAAAATTGTTCATATTTTTATTTTTGGTTTCAATATTACTTCCTCAATTTTCAGGTCAACTCTCAGCTCAGAATATATTGGCGCGTTATAACAGAGGCGCTCTTCTTGAACCTTCGGGAAAAATAATCAATGGTGCCGGGCAGGATCTGGCAGCATATAATAATTACTGGAATATCATGCATCCGCTCGACAAACCATTGATATACATGACTTACATTAACCTGAAAGATGTTACATCCGATTGGGCTGATGGTCTGAAAGCTGATCTCATGTCACATGGCGGAAAATTTCAGATCCCTCAGATAGGACTTTCTATGACAGTGGAGGCTACTCCAACCGAGCATTTCGAACAAGACGTTGCGTCCGGATTATTAGACAAGCAAATAGCGATGTTTATTGATGGATTGGAATCACTCGCATTCCCGGCTTATGTTCGTATCGGCTATGAATTCAATGGAGTTGACTGGAACGGTTACCAGCCTGTCACATATAAACAGGCTTTTATACGTATTACGAACATGATCCGTGCCAGGAATTTAGAAGTCGCCACAGTTTGGAATTTCGCTATGGACGGGGTGCCAAACTTTACAGATTATTATCCCGGAGACGCGTATGTAGATTGGTGGTCGCTCAACCTTTTCTCCGCAAGTCATTTCACAGATATCACCGCCCAGGAATTTCTCGACAGTGCGAGTGTTCATAAAAAACCAATCCTCATAGGTGAAACTACTCCCCGGAGTGTTGGAGTATTGAATGGTCAGACAAGCTGGAATCAATGGTTCGCACCGTTTTTTGCATTCATCCATACACATCGTGAAGTGAAAGCATTTTCTTATATCAACTGGAACTGGGCACAATATCCGGAATGGGCAACCTGGGGAGATGCAAGGCTGGAGCAGAACACAGTGGTAAGCGGCGCTTTTGACGGAGAAATGGATTCAGTAGAGTATCTCCATGCATCCACCGAGAGTGCTTTCCGTAAAACATTAGCCATATCAGACAATACCGCACCTGCTATACCTGGTGCTATTTCAGTAACCTCGCTCGGTTATCCTCTTCAACTAAAGTGGGATCCGGTAACTGATCCGTCAGGTCTTTCACATTATATTATTTACAAACATGGAGTAATGTCTGATTACTCAATTGCTTTTCCATATTCTGATAAGAATGTAATTGCAGGAGACACAATTACTTATGCAGTATCCGCAATGGACCGAGCCGGCAATGAAAGCCAGAAGACAGCAAAACTGAAGGTTACAATTCCATCATCGCTCAGTAAAGTTATAAATGGCGAGTTTGATAATGGAACCAGTAACTGGACTCTCTCAACCTATGCCACAGGTGCAGTGGCTACAATGAAAATTGATTCGAGCTCTCTTATTTCCGGAAGAAATTCATGCGAAGTTGATATTTCCCAGGTCACCGGAACTGACTGGCATATTGATCTATGGCAGTGGCTTTCAATTCATAACGGATGCAAATATCAGGTTACATTCAAAGCAAAAGCAGGATCAAATAAGGTCATTACTCTTGCAATACAACAATCTGCATCGCCAAATGCTATGTATTTAAGCAAATCACATACAATAACCAGTACTGTTCAGAGCTTCACAGATACTGTGACTCTCAGAGCAAATGATCAGGCTAAACTTGAATTTTTCCTGGGACAAACAACCGTACCGATTTGGATTGATTTTGTATCTGTGGTTGAGATTTCCAAAATTCAGACAGGAATTTCTGATCAGAGTTGGGTAAAATCCGATGATTTTTCGTTGCTTCATAATTATCCAAACCCATTTAATTTGTCTACCACAATCTGTTATAATGTTACCGAATCAGGTTTGGTTACTTTGAAAGTGTTTGATCCTATGGGACGAGAAATAGAAACACTTGTGAATAAAAAAATGGCTGCTGGATCCTACTCAATCGAGTGGGATGCATCAGGCTTATTCCCCGGAACATACATCTGTAAGCTAATGAATGGCAACAGATCAGTGGTGAGAAAAATGATTCTCCTGAAATAAAAACTAAGGAATCAAATTGTCTTTATTGTACAAAGGAATTCTCATTGATTTGAAATACTCAGGTAACATAATTCCTGTTGCTAAATCATTACTCTCCAATCCGATTTAATATTACACAGACTGTTGGTTTTTCACAGTAATCTTAGGGGGATCAATTTATTGTTCAAATAATTACTTGTAATATAAATTTTTATTTTATACTTTTATGTTCTCTGTATCTGATACTTGATATTTATGGCTAAAAAAGGGCGCAAAGCTAGTTCTAGTGAAATTCAAAATCGAGCGTTGTTAGCATTTCGTATTTTATCAAAAATATTTAATGATGTCGGATTCCTTTTATTTAATAATCGGTCGATTTGTCAATATATTGAAGTTAAATTAAATTGTGCCAGGTCTCGGCATAAATTAAATCATGCTATTATAAGAATTTTAGATCCCGTCTTTATATCTTAGCATATTGATTAAAATATTTTCTCCCTGTAGTCGTTTATTTTTATAATTAACCTACGATTAAATGAAAAAGAGTATCTACCTGTTGTTCACACTTGTTCTTTCGACATTATTTTTTGCCGATTGCAAAAAGGATAAAGGAGAACCTCCTGTTCTGCCACCGCAGGAATCTATGGTAATTGATTTCTCCAATTTTAGTTCCGCAAAGAAATCTATTGAACTCTTACCGGGCCAAAAGGGCACTGAAAACAGCAACTGGGCATACGCGGCTGTAGTAGCCGGGTACTGGAATGTCATTATTAATGTAAATTTAGCTGTTCCTGTACTGGCATTTAAAGTCGCCACAGAACAGACCCCTGTATACATCTCGTCAAAAACATGGCAGTGGAGCTACGAATTTACCCTTTTAGGAACAACATATAAGGCAAGACTTACAGGACAAATCGGGAGCAGTGATGTTCAATGGAAAATGTATATTGCCGGGGAGGGAACAAATAGTTTTGCTGAAGTTCTCTGGTTTGAAGGCACTTCAAAACTTGATGGCAGCGGAGGGCAATGGATACTAAATCAGAATGCACTTTCACCGGTGGCATATCTTCAGATTGACTGGACAAAAACATCAACCAGCGTCGGATATGTGAAATATACTTATTTGAAAAACGACTCTTTTTTAAACAGCTATATTGAGTATGGTTTGACATCTAATGTTTTAAACGCATATTATACAATTCATTACTACAACGGCGTCAAGTTTTCAGATGTTAATATCGAATGGAACACAACCACGCATAATGGTCATGTGAAATCTATTGATTATCTGGGAGATTCCAATTGGTATTGCTGGGATTCAAATAAAGTTAATATAGTTTGTCCACAATAATGGATACTTATTAATTATAAAAGTATTGACTTTTGTCCGACCTGACTTGGCAATTATTATGTAACTCTGGGTAAAATTTCGGTTTTATAATCAATCTTTCTTCCGCATAATATGTTCAAAAAGGTCACTAAATCTGTAGCGTGCAAAGATAAAACTGAGTTATAATCATCCCTCCTATAACCACCAAATAGTGATAATATTAGCGGAATTTGCTTATTAATTTCTTTTTGTAGATCATGTACGAATGTATAAACGAGTCTTGAACATTCGTAAGCATTCGGCGAACCACGGGTATGCAGCAATCTGATACAAGGCTATCTTGGAATGTTTAATTTCCAGTACAAGTTTGTTGGAGTTCTTTGAAAGTCTTTAGAAAATGTTTGGACAGTTTAACTTTTTCCAAGTATATCCAGCAATCATTGGATTTCTATTGGAGTTTTCTGGAGTTCACGTGCTGCCTTCCAGTTATGAGGCAGGAGGTCTGCCAGATCAAGGCTGTAATCGTTGTTATAATAAGGTATTCTTGTTAACACGTCAGTCAACCACTCCCTGGGATTTACATCTGTTGCAGCACAGCATCCAAGCAATGAGTACATTATTGCAGCATTCTCTGCCGCATCATGATTACCACAGAACATGTAATTCTTTCTGCCAAGAGCCAGTGGGCGAATAGTATTTTCAACAAGGTTATTATCTATCCGGTACCGGCCATCAAGGTGATACCTGGAGAGTCTGTGAAACAACGAGTAGGTATAGGTTAATGCCTGACTCATTCTGCCTTTTGGTAACGCTTTGGGCATGTAACTTACGATCCATCTCTCAAAACCAAATAATATTGGATAAGCAAGTCTTGCTCGAAGCTCTGCCGTTTTCTGGTAATCCAGCTCCTGGTCCTCTGCCATGGATTCCACTGCATATATTAACCCGATTTGTTCAAGGGCATACTGAGCTCCGGCTTTGTCTTCCTTCAGGGCTTCAATAAATTTTCGTCTTGCATGTGCCCAGCAACCAAGAAGCAATACACCCTTTTTGTTCTCATATATGGAATAAGCCTCATAGCCGTCTGTCTGTACAGCGCCCTTAAAATTATGAAGAAGTTCTATTACTACTTTCTGTGCACGTGAGCCTTTATCGTAATAAAAAAATACAAGTTTCTTCATTACATCACGAACCACCCACAGATATGCTTTTACTGCCCGTTGCTTTTCATGGTTGATAACCGGGACGGTACTTTCATCGATCTGTATATAGTCGGACTCAAGCACAATCTCTTTTAATCTGTAATACAAGGCCCTGAGTAAATCACTACACCCAGCGAACCAGTCATTTACAGTAGATGCCGGTATTCTTATTCCCTCAAGCTTAAACAGGGATATCTGTCTGTGAAATGGAAGATGATACATGTATTTACCCATGATTAGCTCGGCCAGCAAACTAGCTCCGGCATTACTCCTGGGAAGAGGTAAGAGTGGAAGTGGAGCGATCTTTACAGTTTTATTCAGACTGCCATCCATGTCCAGTTCCTGCTGCACCTGTAAATCCTTTTTCAGGGCGTATTTCGGGCGAATGATCCGCCTTACATAGATCTCTCCGGGTTTATGCTCCAACTGTTCGGTTATCTCTTCACCTATACGCAACCAGTTCTCATCAATGCCTTCGGGCTCGATGATCTCTTCCTCACGGCGGAGATCCTCCGGAAGTGTCAATCGAACAGGTTTTTTATTAGTATGCTCAGGTTTATTGTGCTTAAACGTGTCTATTTCACTGGCGGCATCCTTGATTGTTTCCTCCTCTTCAGGAAGTACGTCAAGGCCATCAAAATCAATCTTACGCTGAGCAGGATCTACAGGTATGTACTTTTCACTGGAGGCTTTCCAGAACTTACGCCTGAGCCAGGCCAACTGGTCAGTTAATTGTTTGATCTTTTCTTCAAATTTTTTTAGCTTCTCATCTAAACGACTGATCTTGTGATCCTTTTCCCTGATTAACGCTTCGTAGTGCTCCAGAACCCCTCCATCCATTTGTCTTAGCTTGGAGAGTTCCTGATAAAGCTCATCACGCTCCTGAAGAAGGGTCTCTAGAAATGTATCTTTATCAGCTAAATTATCCACAGGTTTCTTTCGTTTTTGCCTGTGTCAAAGATAACAAAACAAAACGAACTGCCAAACTAAAAAATGTTAATAACTATCTGAATAACAGATTTTTATTAACAATTTTACGAGGCTTTACACTCCTGATTCGTACACTTTGCACCATAGCCATCAGATCCTGCCAGTTTATGGTTATCGTAGCGGTATTTTCATCAAAAGCCGGCAGCTTAAACCGGCCTGATTCTAATTTCTTATGATAGATTACAAGTCCAGCATATTCCATGTGCAGGATCTTCATCACATTCTGGTGGCGGTTCATGAAAATGAAAACCCCTCCATCACGGACATTCTGGTTCATCAGTGAATTTACAACACCACTCAGTGTGTAAAAACTTTTTCGCATATCTACCGGAAGAGGATATAGATAATACTTAAGTGAGCTGTGAAGATGGAACATAACCTTAATCCAGAAGGCAAACAAGCGTACGAAGATGGTCAAAGTCAGGGTCGCTTTTTATCCTGAGCCTGGTCCCATTTGGATAAAGTAGCTCCAAAAGATATTCATCGCCCGATTTGGGTAGCTCATCCAGTTCCCGAGTGTAACTCTTAGAAGATCCACTCATGGTTGCTGGTGTGGTATTAACAAGAAGTGGTATAAAACCCTTTCCTGGTACCTTGTTGAGTCTTTTTCGCCAATAGTAGTATGAAGATTTGGGAATACCTTCGTTGACGCAAAAGGCGGTGATGGTAAGCCCTGTCTCCTTTTGTCTTTTGATCAGCTCCAGAATTTTTGATTCGTTTATCATCTTTAAATGTTTGGCTGAAAAATAATCAGCCGCAACAACTGGAAAAAGATGCACTACGCCGGATGCTTAC
>PLLX01000010.1 GCA_003141415.1 Bacteroidales bacterium | reverse complement strand
TTCAGCTTCTTCTTTATTTTTTAAATAGCTTAACGCGAAATAGTAAACCTTTTTATTGTATTTTTTAAAGATATTATCAAAAGATATAACATCACCTTCTTTGAGATTTTTAATAATTAACTTATCATCAAGATATTGGGTCATTATGAATAAAGTATTGTCAAACCAAAATTAGTTAAATTATTGTATCAAAAAACTGTACCTATAATCTTTAAATACGTAAGTTGGGTTTTATTAATGTGAACTAAGAGTTGGAATACAATTAGTTATTAACAAATATAATGCTGATTGTCAATTAAATATGTGTTTTTAATTTGATTAAACCCTTGGACATCAATATATTATGACATAACTACTAATTGTATCAATAATTATGATTCCCAAGGTAAAAGAACTTCAATTAATCTCTATCTATTTGTATATCTATGATATATATGATTCAAAGTTAACGAACGTTTGCGAACCGTTCCAGGAAGAAAAATGAAAGTAGTATAAGGTGCTTCGCTAATTTGTATTATGAATTTTCTTAGTTTTCTTTGCTCTCAGAATCTTAATTAAAATGAAATAAAAAAGAGATCCCCGATTGAAGATCTCTCCATTAAAATTTTTACGTTCTCTTAAAATACAAAACTATTGCTTTACAGTTTTTACAGCGAAAAGATTAACAGAATTACTGTTCTTAAAACAAAATTGCATATTGTCCAATTGTAAATTTTGGAACCGTTATCAGGTAGGAATTTGTGCCATATTTTTTAGCCTTGAATTCTATGTTTTCAGGATTTGAAAATTTCCAGGTCCTTTTGCTATTCTCAATTTTTGTTTTAACAATACTAAGTACGTCATATGGGTTAATTGAATTATCTGAAACCCTTACAATAAATTGCGAATTAGTTGTATCGGCAAAGACAGTAGAACAACAAACTTTCACTGCATATTTTAATGTCACCATCCCTTCCATGGATGCTGTTTGTTGTTCCAGCAAAACACCACTCCCAACAGTGTCATTTACGAAAACGGCTGTACTTGTAAACTCCGGTTCTTTAATCCTGATATTTTTTTCTTTTTGACAATTAGCCTGGTTAATTGTAAAAATTAAAAATGACACGATTAATAAATTCCTTCTCATAGTCTAAAGTTAGGATTTATTTTTCTTGATATTATATTTTATTTCCGCTGAATCATCTTCAGGAGGAGTGAAACTATCTTCCTCCAAGATCGGGTAAGGTTTTGATTTATGAGTACCACCGTTTTTTGGGGAACGCTCTCCTACCCTTTTTTTTTCGTGTTCTACTTCTTCAGCTGGCAAACCAGATTTCTTCTTAGATTTTATCATAGTTATGAGATTAATTTCCCCCTATCCCCTTTTGCCGTCATAATTTAGTATCGAGGATCTTTCAGAACAGCAGCTTTACATAATAAATGCTGGTCTAAATTACTGCAGATATCTGCGGATCCGTGACCGGCCGGCCAGATCCTTTAGTAAAATTATCGTCATTTATCCAATATTAAATTTAATGAGACTTATATAAAAGTTTATCATCCAGAACACTGAGAATTTTTTTATCCAAAGTCCAAAGTTTTGATTCAAGTTGGATTGTTGCATAAATAATCGAACAATCAATTAAACCTATTCCCTTATCTCTTAATTTATTCTCCATCGAGTACTTACCAGCATAAAAACCAATTTCGCTAATATCAACTTTTGGCAGGATCTCCCAAAGACCAATTATTTTTTCTTTCTCATGTTCTTTTGCTCCTTGCATGAGTTCGCCAAAGACAAAATCAAAAGCAAGTATTTTCTCTTCTCTTAACAAAGTATCAATTACAGCTTTGTAATCAGGATTTCGTTTTAAATATTCAATCCAAATTGAAGTATCCAGGATAATCATACTCTTTTCCTTCTGTTAAGTTCCCTTATCCCTTCTGCTGTAAACCCTTCTTGAAATTGCAAGGGTGCATTATCAACATCTTCTATTAATTGTTCTAACTTTTTTCTATAAACGTAATATTCAAGCGCAGTATACAAACTATCTGTAATGTTTTTCCCTTTAGAGAGTTTTACAACATTATTAACTAGATCATCATCAATTAAAGCAGTTACTTTTATTTTCATATTATAAAGATTAAATTATATCGTAACAAAGATACGATTAATATATCGTATATGCAATACTAATTGTTAATCGTAGAAAGAAGCGAATATTTGCACAATGTTACTAAGCATGGGGTTTAATTTTTCAGCTCTTTCTTCTCGCTTATTATTTTCAATAGTAAGTTTAACAAGGTCTGTAATACTTCTTAACATTTGAATCCTATCATTTTCAGAATATAACTCAAGATTTTCATAAAAATGTACAATATTTTCAACTTTTGTTATATCTAATTTTTCAAATCCATATACGTTTTTACTCATGATATTAATATTCAAATTTATGTTTTTATAGATTTGGTATATAATTAACTTTTTTTTGTTTTTATAAATCCTTTAACCTCTATGCCCTCTTTTCTAAGATACCGATAAATCGTTGAACGGCTTATATTCTGCGTTTCCTCGATAAAATTAATAGTTTCTTTTTGTTTATAAAGCGTAACAACTGCAGAGGCTTTCTTTTTGTTGTAAGATCCTTCCGGCCTTCCTCCATTTAATCCTCTTGCCCTGGCTGCTTCAAGTCCTTTTATCGTTCTCTCCCGGAGAACATTTACTTCCATTGCCTTCAGGATGGCAATAATTTGAAATATTGCCTCCCCCATCGGGCTTGACGTGTCAAATATTCCCTCAGTCAAACTTTTAAATGTTATCCCCTTTTCCTTAAAATCATTTAAAAGGATTATCAGCTCCCTTGTGGTTCTCCCCAGGCGGTCCACGCTAAAAGCTATTAAAGTGTCACCTGGTCTTATTTGTTCCAGGAGTTTTAAAAGCTCTGGCCGGTTTGGAGCTCTCCCGGAAACTTTCTCTTGGAAGATCCTTTCACAACCGGTTTTTTTAAGCGCATCGGTCTGCAAATTCAAATTCTGTTCCTTGGTGGAAACTCTTGCGTAGCCAAAAATCATAATAGTTCTATTATATGCAACAACAAAGATAAATAGAACTTAGATTAATAAAAAGCGTTAATCGAACTTTATTATTCTATTTTTTTATGATTTTAGAAAGTTTCATCATACGGTCGTTAAATAAAACTTAATATTCTATCAAGATGAAGACAACTATAGCACTGACCATGTTATGTATAGGGTAAATTTTAAAACTGTCCAGATGTACGAGAACTATATCGTCCAGTCTTTAATCTCGTCTTGGCAGAGGCGGATTGGAAGTCTCTTGCAGCAAATTTTGATTCTAAACCCAGTGAGGATGGAGCTGCAAATGAGCCTGACAACAGAGGGGATGGTGTCAGAAGGTATAACGTTGTCTTTTGTAGTTTTACAAATCCCTTTGATATATCGGAAAATATCTTCGATAATTCAGTAAATAACTTCACCGTTTTGAATTGTGCTTATTAGTTATTGATAAATAACTTTGCGATTTTGAAAATGCCTTTTCATTTATTTGTTTTTGACTTTATTTACAAATTACTTTTATGTTTTTATAATAATAGGTGTTTTTATTAGGTTAATAATTGGAGTATATAAATCTATTGTCTGTTCTGCTGTTTGGAGTGAAATAATTAAGGAATATCTACTTTTCTTTTCCATGAATTTTAAATTTGTTCTTTCTCTCCACCATCCAACTACAGGATATACACCAATTAAATTGCATGAAGCTATATCAGCAGCTGTTTTCTCAATAAAGTCAGAGTGAATTGATCCATGATGTCTTAAATCGCTACCAATAGTCCATCTATCTGTATCATTTTTTACTGATTGAAATTCTTCATCTCGTTCAATAGCAGCATTTATTCTGAGCTTAAAAGCTTCTGCGGTTTCAGATGGATTATTTAGCTCAAATCTAAAACCATGAGAAGCATACCTGTACCTATCTTTCCATCCAATTTCACCCGGACCAGGTTCGATGAAATAGGAAAGTGTTATTCGAAGTTTCACTATTTCTGCTCCAAGACCTAAAAGTTCTTCTTTTGGCCAAGGTAGATTAAACAGGTGCATATCTTTGGATTTATAACCACCGTCCTTGTCTCTCCTACAAAATGGTTGAATTTCTTCCTGAGCAATCAAAGTCAAGCTATTATTCAGACTATTCATAGCTTTTCCAAAATCAGGTACTCCGTATCCACAGATTTTCATTAAATCAGATACGCTACCCTTTTTCTTTAATCAATATTGAATTGAGAAATTAACTCTTTAGACCAATCTGCAGAGTGGACAATTAAACCTCTGATTGTTTCCGGCCATGCTTCCGGATATCTTACCTGTAATTGACCGGCCAGCCATGAAGCATGAGCAGTAGCTTCACTTGTGCCATTGATGATATCAAACTGATTTTTTGTGGGTTTTGCTGAAATTGTTAATGAAGATAAGTCCTCATGGTTAGCTATAAAACCATCTGGTGCTACAGCCAGATTTCCCCCCTCCATTACTATATCTGGTTTAATAGGCCATTTATGGTCTTCCCAAGAAAAAGAGGTAGTACTATAAGGGGATAAACTATCAGCTGAAGCCAATGCTCTATATAGCTTATATTTTTCTTCATTGATTTGAATCTTTTTAGTATACGCCCCTACTGTTAAAGCATTCCAGGATTGAGCAGGACTTTGAATTGGATTGTCTTTATTAGATTCAGGGTATAATAACCAATCTTCCTGTGTTTTAACATTTCCTGCAGAAATAACAAATAATCTTGAAATGCCATCATCGGCACCAGATGCTAAAGTATCTATTTCCGCTGACCAGGATGAAGGACGTCCGTTATCAGTTCCCATTGAACTTGTAACAGCCATACAGAATACCCTTTTATAATCCGGATTAGAGATTTCTGCATTACTAATTGCTTGAGCGGTAATCGCACCCCAGTGCTCATATGGATTTTCGCTAACAGTTTTTGGCGGTAAGATTTTTATAGATTCAAGTTTATGCATAATCTCAATGGGCAGTGAACTCGATAACTTTTCTACTAAATTATCATAAGCGGCAATTCCACTCATTAGAGTACCATGTTCATCATTATCATGAATCCCCCATTCTGAATTATAAGCGTGACAGTCTTTATCACTTAATATTGGTTGTAATAGCAAGTGCCCATTATTTATTCCGCTATCAAGGATTGAGATAACAACAATACTATCTACCACTTTCATTCTGGATATTAAGTCTTTAACCCATTCTAATTGTTCCAGATTGGACTGACTTGTCCAGAAACTCGCAGTGTCTTGAGCTTTTCTAAACTCAGCAATATTATCACACCGTTCAATAAGCTCTTTAAGGTTTTTTCTATCAGCTTTAATGAGCACTATTAATCTTTCCGGAAAATGAAGAGATTCTCTTTTGAATTCAATCCCAATAGCGATGCAAATGTCAAAGAATTTTGTAATTACATCTCCCTTATTTATGTTTTCCGGATAAAGAAGCCATACCTCACACCAGTTGGCTACTTCTGATGGAATTAGTTCTGCCGAATCCTGCCAGAACGATTCTAATTGAGAAGCAATTAGAATATCTTCAATACTATTTACTAATGGTTGATTTTTAAAATTACCCTTATCAGTATCTTTTGCTGGATCAGCATAATCTCTGATTTTTTTCAAAAAGAAATCGGTTTGCCCCTTTGGAACATATACAGTAGCAAAAGTCTCCTCTCCTTCAGTTTGTTCAATGGTTTTTATATTTAATAACCGGATACCCTTTTTTATGTTCTCAAGACTTTTGGTAACCAATTCACATCCCGCCTTTCCTTTAAACTGGATATAAAAACCATCTTTGGTAGGAATTGATGCAGCAATCCTTTCGGACTTGAGATCAGCTTGTTCTTTCCAAATAGCTATAAAACGACTCGTTAGATATTCAGAATGAGTCTTCCTATCTCTTTGTGGTATATTGCCAGAGCCTCCTCCTGGAATTTGACTGAATGGGATAGCGTTTTTAGAATCCTTTAAAAAAATATGAAAATATTCATTTTCCGCCATAAGCTAAGAATCTATCTTCTAACATCTGGATCAGAAGGTTTTTCGTAACAATTTTTTTATCAATTAGAATTGCTTCTTTAATAGCATCATCACAAGCTTGAGTAATCTCAGCATGGCTTAAACCTTTTGCGTGGGAAACTACGCTAACTATTGTAAACTTCCCCTGAAAGGAACCTAACCTGTTTTTAATAAGCTTCTCAATAAGACTTACGTCCGGTTTGTCATAAAGTATCACATCATCAAACCTTCTGAAAAGAGCCTGATCTAAAAGATTTATATTATTTGTTGCAGCGATAATGAAACTTTCTGATTCATCATGCTCTATGAATTGTAAAAAAGCATTTAATACTCGTCGCATTTCGCCAACATCATTATCCTTCGCTCTTTCTGATCCAATTGCATCAAACTCGTCAAAAAGGTAAACCCCTCTATGCTTTTTAATAAAATCGAAAATCTGACGGAGTTTCGCACTGGTTTCTCCCATGAATTTTGTTATCAGCTTATCCATGAGTACAGTGTATAGAGGGAGTGAAAGTTCACCTGCAATTACGGAAGCTGTCATAGTTTTCCCTGTTCCTGGAGAACCCGCTAGTAATATTTTTCTTCTATTAGTTAATCCAAATTTTCTAATCTTTTCCTTTTGTTTATATTCTCTTAAGATTCTGTCAATCCTATCGTGAAAACTTTTAGGAACAATCAATTCCTGAATATGTGTTCTTGGTGAGGCCGAGATTACCAGATCGTGTAAATCCGGGGAAAACTCAAGTATTCGGACAGGAGTATGCTTATTTTTATCAACTAACTCCTTGATTTCATCTGCCAGAGAGGAGTGGCCTATCCTTGATTCATTGGCGGCAATCTGAAGGGCAATTGTGTTAAATCGCTCTGAATTGTTATCAAAGTGTGATTTTAAAAGGGTTTTTATTTGTTCTGCGGTAGCCATTATTTTTTCTTACAAAATAATGATTTTTTATTTACTAATGAGACAGATTTTCAAACAATCTTATTGGTAAGGTGTTTGCGTTACAGACACCATCGTCCATAGTGCGATCCGGTGTTTATTGTGCCGACTTAACTGTACCACCTCACTCAAATACAGTAGCAAATAAATTTCATAAATCCAATTGTTGCAACGATTTTTACTTTTAGCTTTTTTGTAATTGAGAGGATATCTCTCTAAATATCCTTAATTGAAATTTAGCTTCTTCGATAATTCTATAGTCTTCATTTTTACTAGTAGAGATTTTTTTCAAAACAGGAAGAATTATTTCTTCAGCTATTCTCGTTCTCATTATTGAGCCTAATGCCGAGACCATAGCTTTTCTTGAATTTATACCATATTCTATTTTCAGTCTTGAAATTATTGGCTGGACAGATTTCTCACTTATCAGAGTATACGATAAAACATCTGCAGCTTGTTTACGTACTTGGGTTTTTGAATCACTTAAAGCCTCAATAAGGATATTTATTTCGTTGTCAATTAAGTCTTTATCATTCTTCGCTAACTCACTTATATTTCTGCCAAAAGCATATACTGAGGCTTTTCGCAATTTATCACTTTTGTCATGTTGAATGATAGGTCGTAAAATATTTATGATTTTTTTGTCTACTATATTAAAATAAAACTGAATAATAGCTCTTTCCTTAACTGAAATAGAGAATTTGGGAGATTCAAGAATATTAACAAGAATAGGAGTTACTTTTTTACTTTTTGTTTGCCCTAATAAATCAATAGAGCTTTCAACTATACGATCTTCTTTGTCATTAATTAAGTCTAAACATATAGAATTCAGCCTTTCAGCTTCAATGATTTTTGTCCATTTGTTATCAAACGACCAATAAACACTAAAACTACTTTTTATTATGAAAGTCCATTCTTCATCGTTTAAAACAAGTTGCTCGATATTTGGGTATAAGATTTCTAATCTATCCTTACTTGCTAAAACCCCATGTTGTTTCCATTCTTTGAAAGCCTTTCTAAATATATCGATTGTTGTTTTTGTTCTTTGAGCTTCAGTACCTAGTTTATCAAAAAACTTTTTTGATAAAAAATCATGTACTAATTCATAGCCAATAGAACTGCCTTCTCCAATTACAGGGTGAACTATCTTCTTTTTAATGAGATGCTCTATGATGTGTTGAGCGTTAACTTTGCTTATAAATGTATACCTACTGATTTCTTCAATACTTAAAAAGGATCTCAACCCCTGAGGGCCTGTCAATAAATCTAATACACTTTGAGCAAAAAGTTTTTCTTCTTCTGTTAAACCCTCCAGCATTGATTCACTTAAGTAATCCGCAATGATTGATTCAGCACTCTCATTACCTTGATAAAGTGATTTCCCAAATTCAGCCAAGGGTTTTGTATTAATGTTTTGATTTTTATACTCCTCGAATAATTTTGAGCAAACAATTTGCAGGTATGGAGGATAAACAAAGTTATCACCAACTCTCATTAACTCTGTAATCAGTTGAAGTACAAATTTTTCATCTACACAAATGCCAAGTTTATAAAGTGGTTCAACAATTGCTTCTATAGCTTTTTCTTTATTTAATCTTTTAATTCTATATTGATGAATCCATGCGTCTTCAAGATTATATAAATGTGACCAATCCCATAATTCTCCTATATAATCCTCTCTCAATGAAAGTAAAAAGCATATATTCCCTTTTTGGGGTAGTAGCGCTAAAGACTCTATAATACCTTTAGATAATTGTTCTCTCTCCTCTTCTCGGGCTCTTGTAAATATTTCTTCAAATTGGTCAATTATAATTATGAGATTTCTATTTTCACTTTCTACAATTGACCTAAGCTGAATTATTAGATGTGGAAAGGTATCGGTGGCGGCTAATTCTTCAAGCGCTTGACTAGGCACTTTATTTTCTCTCAATGTTTTAAGTAGTCCTTCTCTAACTCTTTTAATTGGCTCATCAAGACATCTGATGGAAATAGTAATAAAACCTTCGATTGTAAGATTTGGAATAATTCCTGCATTCACAAGGGATGTTTTACCAGTCCCGGATTCACCAAAAAGGCCAACAATATTATATTTATTTATCTTACCTATTAATTCATCAATCTCTTGTTTACGACCAAAAAAATATTCCTTATCGAATTCGGTATATGATTGTAATTCCTTGAATGGATTTACTTTCTTCCAGTCTTTAATCTTATTGCCTTTTAATCTAATTACTGCCTTGGCTCTGTTTTCTTTAATTACCAGTTTGGCCCAATTTTGCTTTGCTACTTTGATTTGTTTTTCAGATATTTTATCGGTTAATGCAACTCCTTTCCGATGTGCTAGATCATGGTCACTAGTGCATAATACCGCGAGATTATTATATGAATTATCTTTAGAAATTGAATACTCCACAATGTGGTGGATAATATAGGCATGACTTTTTTCCCCTTTGCAAAGGCAGCAAAGAAAGTTACTATTTTCTAAGAGTTTTTGTACAGTTTTTTCTTCAATCGGTTGTCTGACTAAACAAGCCTTTACAAAATTGATTTGTGTTTTAGGAATATTATAATTATTGAAAAGATTTTTCTTTGATGTTTGTCTAAAAGTAGATGTTGAAATTCCAATTAGTTCATATTCATCAGCCCAATCACTTGGAACCCCATATTGAATGTATGTTTGTTTTAATGACATTGCTTATCTATTGGATAGTTTTTCTAGCTTTCCACAATTCTTATCTCCTCCTTAGTCAACCCATACAATTCATACACCTGCCGGTCAATCTCTGCTTCCAGGACACTGGTGTCTGAGGTGGGATCGGATTTTTTTGCTACAATAATTTTATCAACTAAGGTTACAAATTCTTTTTGCTTTGATTGATCGATTAATTTAACAGGGAACTTTCTTAAATCGTTTAAAATAATCTTCGGAAACATTTTCCTTACTGATTTAGCTGTATTTTTAATAAAAAAGTATGATAATAAACTGCTTGAAATTAATGCAAGAATATACTTTACATTTATTTGTGAAATTTTCGGCAGAATTGCAATGTTGCTCATGTTAAATAAATAATCTTCATTCGTATATGTTGCTAGCAAGGATTTAGGGTATTTGCCAGTTATTTCTCGAAGTATAATTTTCTCTCCCTTGAAAAATCTAGGTTCTGCTAAATGGTCGCCATATTTTAAATAGTTTTTTGACCAATTTATATAAAATCGATTTATGTCTTTGCCTTCCAAATATTTATATGTATCATTATCAAATTTATAATTAAAATCAAAGGGTCTCTTTCTAACATCTTCATCGGTTTGCTTTGGATTTCCTTTTCCTCTTTGGTATGCTTTCAAACCAGCCTTAATTTTTACGACGTTGTCTAATATTTCAGAATTGAGTGATAATTTTTGGATTAAATTATCACTAATGTCATCTGAAAAAACATTTAAAATATAACCAGAATTAGCAATTGATTTTTGGCTTTTAAAATGAGAATATTGAATAATTTTGTTTTTACCAATTGAAATTTTTATTTTGTCACAATCAGAAATACCTTTTGCCCCAGATAAAATTATGGCTTCGACATTAACGCCTTCAAAAGTTTCTCCGATAAAGTTTACGATTTCATTTAATTGAGATTTTTGAATTAAGTATTCCCTAATTTTAGATGTAGAAGCGACCATTAAAAATGAATTAGGAATAATCAGGCTGTAATTACTGTCTGAATTTAAAATACTTATAGTTTTCTCAAGAAATAAAACATAGGAATTAATTTGATTATCTATCGCCAAATAATTGTCATAAAAATATTTTTTAATTGATTCGTTGAAATTGTCTCTTGCATATATATAGGGAGGATTTCCAAGCACCACATCGAATCCCACAAAATCTCCTTCATTATTCAGCACTTCCGGAAACTCAAACCGCCACTCAAAAGCATTCTCATAAATCTTGTTGCTCTTAATCTCCTCTATCTCAGTTTCATATTTCTTTATCTCCTCAGTAAGCTTCTTCACTTTTTTGTTCCATTCATCTTTTTGTGTTTTAGTCAACTCAAAAAGACTTGACTGTCCGGTGAGACTTAATAGTTCTCCCTTAAGCTTATTGAGTTTTAAGAATCGCTTATCACTCTTTGATACTTCAGTTTCAAAGTCATTTTTGATCTTATTGATAAGCTGTTCCATACCTCGCTTTTCATCTTTCGACTGAGCGTTCCGGTAGGTCATTACAGCTTCACGGTAATTATCAACGGTCCATTTACTGGATTCCAGAGCCGTTTTGATGTCTGCATCAAGCGAATATCTGCTTATAAGTGAATTACCGCATTTTATATTTATGTCAATATTTGGAAGTGTTTCAAGCTCCCTATTACCTGAACCGGGCTTGTAATAAGCATTCTTCAGCAGCTCGATCCAAAGTCTGAGCCGGCATATCTTCACGGAGTTGGGATTTATATCAACTCCAAAAAGACAGTTTTCAATGATCCTCTGTTTTTCCTGAAATAATGCTTCCTGTACTCTCTTGCTCTCCTTACTTTTTGGATTATATTCGAATAGCTTGGATTGTTCGTCGGTTATAATAAGCTCATCGTTAATTACCTCAATTGTATACTCTTTAAGTTTTTTACCTTCCCTATCAGAAAGTATTTTAAGCTCTGATTTAATTGCAATAATCTCATTCAACGCAGAAACAAGAAAGTGCCCGGAACCGACTGCAGGATCACAAATTCTGAGACTATTAATTATTCGGTCAGCTTCCTTTATATCTTCAATTTTATTATAGACATCGTTTATTGTCTCACATTGCCATCCTTTTACCTCATTAAATTTTTGTACAACTGCTCTCCTGATTGTCTCATGACACATGTACATTGTAATGAAGCCTGGGGTAAAGAATGAACCATCTTTATACCCGTTGATCTTTTCAAAGATTAATCCAAGTACAGAAGCATTTATGAGTGTTTTGTTTTCTTCCTGAATATCTTCCGAACCTTCACTTGAAAAATCATATGAATCAAGAAAATCAAAAAGATATTGAAGCGGATCAATCTCTCCAGCCAGTTTTTTGCCTGTTTTATCTTTTAAAACGGTTCCAGTAAGAACCGGATGTTTAGAATGATTTTCAAGACTGTTGATTCTTATTGTTTTGTGTTCCAGGTCGCTTGGTTCAAAGAGAGAACTGTTTAGATAAGGGACGTTTCCGAATTTTTGCTTTATTACTTCACTACGGTCGCTTTCTTTTATTGCAAGAACCTGAAAGAATAACTTATTAAGTTCATCATAGTCATGAATTCTTTCAATATTAAGAAATCGGAATGATTTATCTCCACTATTATATTTGATAAGTTGTCCTTCAAGCAATTTGAGAAACAGAATCCGGTTTATCCATGTTATTACCAGCTCCAATGCAATATTGAATAGCTGTTCCTCTTTGTTATCGCCATAATCAGATAATTTAGGTAATTGAGAGAGACAATCTTCATATTTTAGGATTGTTATTGAATTCTCAATTAATGAACCGGGATTTCTTTTTTTCTCAATCTTTCTTCCAATAAGTTTTTTACTTCCTTCTTTTGTCTCTTCCAGTCCGATGATATGAAGCAGCTCGTTGTAAAACGTTTTATCCAGGTTATTGCTGTCATTTGCAAAAGGAAGTTTCAAAAGGTGTTCAGGAGAAAATATTTTATATAGGGCAATAAGCTTGTTGTCATCTTCCCTGTCGGCATTTTTGATAATTGTCTCAAAATCTCTTATATCAAAGTGTGTTATCGAAATAGGTGATTCCAGGTTGTTGCAAAATGGCTCAGCAATACTCTTATAAAAGAAATCTGTATTCCTCCCGGAAAGTCTCTCATTCTCGAAATCTTCGAATTGTTTAACAAGATTCTTATCAGAAGAAAAGAGTTTTTCAAAATCATTTGCGTTGAAAATAAACCATTCAAAAATGTTGGTTATTACCAGGTATTTAATCTCAATGTTCTTATTGGTGATTCTCTCCCGGAGGTAATATAGAATCAGCTCATGAAATGCTTTAGTGTTAATGTCCTTACTCGTTGGCATTTCCGATTTATTACTTGGCTTTTTAACCTCGAATAGTACACCAACGGTTGAGTTTGAATCTTTTCCATTATGGATAACCAGGTCAGATCTTCCCTTAGTATTTATGTAATTGTTAGGAGAATAGTAGGTGTTCTTAAGGAATTCGGAAATGATGTTTTTATGAAACTCTTCGGATTCAGATTCTTTAATCTGGTCAAAGAGGTTGGTAATGTTCTTCTTGAAAGTCTCAATCTGGGTCCGGTTTGGTTTGACTTTCAGGTAAGCTTTATTAATTGAATTTCTTAAGTTTAATAGATTGATCTCCATTTATATGTCAGGGTTAAAAACCTAAAGTTACAGAATCAATGTCAGATAGTAATCCATGATTGGCAAGAAAAGAATATGTTTAGCATATGTTTGCTGGTTCTGGTTTAAAAAGAAAGAGTTCCGCAAAAACTGTGACAAGCTTATAAACAGAATAATATTATATGTTTTCAGATTCTACAAGAATCATCGCTTTAAAATTTTCACAATCATCAAATAGTTCGTTTTAATTCGTTGACATCAATATATCTTTTAACAGGTTAGTGATGTTTTCATTGACAGACTAGTAAATTCTAAAAAAAGGATTCATCTTATCCCTTAATTACTGACTAATTTTAGTCTGAAATTAGTGGCTCAAATTGATCCAGATTACTTACAAATAGACAGTCTTTCTTCTAAAACTTCGAATGATTTTATCAGATCTATCGCAATATATCGCAATTAGTTTCTGAATTGATTTGCTATAAATCAAACTATTATTAAGTTTCAGTCCTATATACCCCAATATATTGCTATATATAACTATATACCTCAATATATCGCAATGTTTATAAGTGATAAAACTTGATAGGGGAAAATGGATCCAAAATTTAATTTAGTCAAACTAGTGCAATAGGAAATAAAAGGGAAATGTTTTAGATAAGGTTTTTTTTCGAATTATTATTGATATGTAGAATGTTGATCATCCTTTCTTTTTGTAACATTTTTATAATTTTGGTTTCCCCAGATTTCATAGATTATTATGAATGTTAGTACTACGACTCCACCTAAAATAGCCACTTTCACCCAAGGAAAACAAGACTGAATTTGATTTGTCTGGGTACTGAGAATGTCCGGCTTCAAATCAGGGGTCACCTTCACATGTTTAATTTTAAGTATTTCAGGAGCCTTAATTTCTTGCACCGGATTAATTTGGGCATGTATAAATTTATTTAGTTCAAATGCGTCCATCTTTCAGTTTTTTAATCTTAATCCGGTCACCATCTATCGTAAAAGAAAACTCAAATAATTTGAACTCAGTGGTTTTATTCACTGAGTCAATTTTTATTATTCCAGTATAGCAATTTACATCAAGACCTATCACTAATGCAGTTTCTTTTGATATATCACTAATTCCCCTACAAACTAAGTCTTTAAGAATTTTATGACTTCTATACAAACCCGGTTCAATATTATGCAAATCCTTATTCGCATTTAATTTGACCCTGTTGCGAAAAGTCCAACCACATTTCTTTGAGCAGAAAACTGAATCTGTCCGAGCACTTTCTGGTATTAAATGTTCAGGATTATTTTTGCAGTATCTTATTTTCATATCACCAATTATTTATTTAACTAAATTAAATCTCTTTGCAACATCAATTTTCTTTTGTTTCTCCATATCCTTCATGGTTAGTGGCTTTGGCTCATAATTCAACATGTCTTCAATTCTGCAGTTAAAGAATCGTGCTAATCTGGCCAGGTGATCCACTGGCATACTGTAGTTTTCATTTACTTTTGTATATAAATATCTGAAGAATGTTCGCTGATGTATTTTTAGAGCTTTGGGGAATACGACTAAAGCTGACTTATATTCATTGTGAGAAAGCAGATCTAGCTTTTCCTTTATCCTATATTTATATTCCTTTTTATTGTACATTTATTGGAATATTGAAAATATTTTCATATTATTGTAGAATAATACCATTAAAAGGTGCTATATATTTTATATATTTGTATTTTATACTACAAATATATGTAATTAATATTACAATATTATGACAGTTGGCGAAAAAATTAAAAAAACTGCAAAATCGAAGAATATTTCAGCACAAGAACTCGGAATGAAAGTTAGCAGAACGAGGCAGGCGATTTATGATATCTATAGTGACAGAGTATCGATAAATGTAAAAGTATTAAAAGAGATTGCCCTTGCGTTAAATGAACCCATTATTAATTTTTTTATCGAAGGTCCTGATTCATATTATGATATGATTCCCAAGGCAATTCCGGTTGAGGAAATTATAAAACTTATGGCAAATATTCATGAATCGGCAAAAGAAGGTCGTGGTTTGGTTAATCTACATCTAAATAAATCAAGTGAAGGAATGTTTATAATGGAATATGAATTCCGTGAATTGAAAAATTTGTTAACTGAGCAGGAAATAAATAAATTTGGAAACAAACTCTATGAATCCACCAAATTGACTTCTTGCTGAAATATTTAAAAGAATGAAGAATTATATGCATCATCAAGAATATCAGAACGTTGCAGGCGTGCGCCAACTGCGCCAAAGTAATTTAAAAACTTAAACTATTATAATACTAATATTCAGCTAATTAGAAAAACCTCAAACATGAAAAAATCGAGCCCCATCTTCCACCCCACTAACAAAAAAGAACAAAGGCAATTATCTGAATATATGATAGTTGCCTTTCGTGTTTTTATGATTAAATTTTTCTTCTAACCATATTCTAATTAAACGTTGCAAAAACTAATGTTTATAATTAAAAATAGTTTAAGTTTCCCCTTATTGCTAACTTCTTTAATAACAAGAGTTTAAATATATAGACTTTTTACTTTATTAGCAAATAAAAATATTTTTTTGTAAAATTTCTAAGACTTTTTATTTTCTGAAGACTTCGGACTTCATAGGAATTAAAATTTTTGTCCAGAAATTTATAAGAGTTTGGGTCAAGGTGCACTCAATATGTCCCCATATTATAAAATTTTATAATTTTTTTTGTATACCGACCATTTCATTGAAAATAAAAATATTTTCAGAATATTTTTCTAACCTGAGTATTTATTGACGTAGCACCCACGCCCAGAAATGGCATAGGGGGACGGGCGTATCTTATACGGGGGGTTACGGCAGATGTATCTGATTATGTGTACATTACATTATATTAATAGATTGTCCGAATTATATGAAATTACAAGATTTACATCCTATTGACGCAACACTTGTTGGTTTGAACAATATCTACCATGTAATTGGAGATAATAGTTTCTATATAAATTCAGATTGTATTTTGACACCTCACAAGATCATCACCAAAGGCAAACAATATGCAATTGCCTCAACATCACCTCAAGGGTCTGATGCCATTGTACATCAAGTTAAATTGCTGGATGCATATTTTAACAAAGGTTTTGTATATCTGTTTGTTATGGATTTGAATTCTGAAAGGGTATATATTGTTGATCTGTGTNNATGATGCTAAAAAGAAACCTCTTGATAATTGTAAAACAAATATAACCGATAATGATTTATTGGAGTTTGATTATTCATAGTTATGAAAGACCAAATTATGAATATTAATAATTCTGAAGTCAATTGTTCATTTTATCCCTGTCATGATAAAACCATAGGTGGTAAATTTATAATTACAAATGAATTGTCTATCTGGGATTGTTCTAATTGTAATTATATTCATAAAAAAATTATTGTTGATAAAATATTCAAACTAATCCAGTTAATGGAAAATGATTTTATAAAACTTAAATAATAATCTTAAAATGATAAAGTAATTCTTAAAATGATAAAATAATTTTATATGACAATCCTTAAATAACTGTCAATATGATTGTTATACTAAATAATTTTTTTGGCATTACTTTTGTTTTATATCTAAAATAATTATATAATTAAATTTAAAAAACATGAAAAAATTATTAGTACTAATGTCAGTCTTAGCAATTACAGCAATGACTTTTGCACAGGTTAAACCTCAAGAAGTTAA
>PLLX01000101.1 GCA_003141415.1 Bacteroidales bacterium | reverse complement strand
ATCAGAGTTTTCAGATAGTTTAGAGATAAAGAAATACCCCAGCACAATCAATGCCAGTACTACAACAGATGCTATAATGATTCTTGTTCTTAGTTTTTTTGGTCTTTCAGGTTTTGATTTAACAACTTCCTTTGATATTTCTCTATCCTGCTGATTAGGCTTCTTTATTGCAGTAATGATCTCTTTTACAGCATTTGCAACCTTGTTGATCTGATCACGGTAATAAGTGTGATTCAGATTTTCTGTCCGTTCGTCATTTGGTTTCAAAGGGCGATTAACTCCTGATGCCTTATAAATAAATTCAATCGATCGTAAAACTCCTCCAAGTTCATTTTCGAGAAGCGTCTTATCTTCCGGATCGAGGTCATTAATCTTAATTGGCAATATTCTGCTTGCTACATTTCCACCGGCAAGTCTGATGTCTCTTCCGAACTGATCTTCCTTTGCTAATTTGTTAAATGCACAAAACTCATGTTGCCAGGCAAAGCTTTTCGAGTCGCAATATGTTTGAGAAATAATTGGAATAAAAACCAGGCACTTTAGTTTCTCTTTCAGGGAGGCATTTACATCATGTGTTTCCAAAAGACCATCATGGGGGTTGATGTCAAAATAAACGCTGATCTCCTCCTTAAATGTAGACTCGAGTTCCCCCTTCAGGTTATTAACAAACTCGGTAACCCAGCCGTCGTGCTTGTTATCTTTCTGGCGGTAGCTGATGAAAATGTCGTATTCGTTAGTCTGGGATTAAGCTTGCCATCAGGTAACGAAATTATAAAATTTGTTTTCGGGCATCTTCAATGATTTTTTGGAATCGTGGTAAACTGCGGAGGTTATCAAATACAGGATCAGCTATTAATATCCCTACAGATAACCAACCTGGTATAGAAAGTAAATATTCTATTTTGTCCAGAGCCAGTTCATAGTTGCCGGTAAAAATATAGATTTCCATCAAATCTTGTTCTTTAATTTCTCCCTGATAGGCATCTAATTTAATCGGCCTCAGATAAACAGCTTTCTTTCCGCAGTCAATCGCTTCATTAACATTTCCATTGAAAGCATAACACTTCCCCAATGGTGGATAAAACCTGTCATCATAAGGATTTTCTTTTATTTTTTGCTTCAAATATGTAATTGTAGAATCTGAATACATCTTACAAAGTGATTTTTGACCGCTTAGATAATAAATTAATGCCAGCTTATATGTTTTCGTTTGATAGGTGGATTCATCAGTCAAAATCGTAAATTCCTTACGAATAAATTCTATTAATTTATCGTATTGCCGGTTATAGTAATAAACCTCATACTGGACATCTGCTTCCTTTAGTCCCGATTCTTTAAGTGAAGCCTTAAAGTTGCCAGTCTTATTTAGCAAATAAATATAAATCCCATAATTAAAACCTTTATAGTCTGGTATTAATGATAAACCTTGTCTAACACATTCAATTGCTTTATCATATTGGTGAGAAAGGAAGTAAGTGTCTCCTAATGATCCGATATTGTCTGCATTAAATGGATCCAATTGTATTCCTATTTTATATTCACTAATTGATTCTTTCCATTTACCTTGCCGCCTTAAAATGGCAGCACTGTAAAAATACAAATCTGCCATATTAGGTGCTTCTGCCTTTAATTCTTCAATAATTCTTAAAGCGTTATCATAATCGCGATCTAAATAATAATAGGCAACAGCCATTGCAAGTTTTACTTCTGGCAATTCCGGATTTAATAGGTTGCCCTTTTTTATATCCTCCTTTGCTTTTAAATCATGACCTTCCCATCCTTCTAACTTGTCGTGGTAAAAATATAAGTGAAGTTTTGCTCTTTGAGCATAGGCAGCTGTAAATAACGAGTCATACTGGATAGCTTGTGAATACATGTCTAAAGCAAGGGAATATTCACTTTTTGACCAGTAATCATTTCCCTTCAGATAAAAATCATATGCTGTAAGGTTTGCAGTTGGTATTTTTTCAATTAATTGTTTTTCTTCAGGGGTAATTACGGCATGCAATTCTCTGGCAATAGTCTGAGCCACTTCACTCTGCACGGAAAAAACATCATTCCAGTTCCGGTCATAATCCTTTGCCCATACATGACCTTCCTTTCCAGTTTTAATTAACTGGACGATTAACCTTGCATTGTCACCATACTTTTGAAAGCTGCCTTCCAGTAGATATGCCACACCAAGCTCCTGACCGATAACATTTGATGCCTTATCTGTTTTACGGTATTGTTCAACAGATGTTCGGGACATAACCCGTAAATCTTCAATTTTTGATAAGTGAAGAAGAATTGCATCCATCATGCCATCCGCAAGATATTGTTTCTCAGGATCATCACTAAGAGATTTAAATGGCAATACTGCAATTGATTTTTCAAGTTTCGTCAGGTCTTGAGTTTGTTTACTACGATCTATGATTTTATATATTGCATATGCACCTGCAATGAACAAGAACACAGAAAGCAATATTATCATCCATTTCTTTGATTTCTGGTCGATTATTCCCTTACTGATCACTTCCTTTCTGCTATCTTCTTTTTTCTTCTCATTCAATAGTTCTTTGAGAGGAGGCGTTCCTTTCACCAAAGGATCATATGCTGTTTTCAGTCCCAGGACAATGTCTTTAATTGCGTGAGCTACCTTTATTATTTGGATTCTGTATTTGGTATTGTTTAAATTCTTCTTTTCATTATCTTCAGGGGCAAGTGGTTTGTCTACTCCTGGCTCTTTATAAATAAATTCAATCGACCTGAGTACTCCTCCCAATTCTTTGTCAAGGAGGGTTTTATCTTCAGCAGTAAGGTCGTGTATCTGTATTGGAAGAATTCTGTTTGCAACATTACCACCAGGAAGTTTTACCTTCAGTCCGAATTGATCCTCAGAAGCTTGTTCGACAAATGCTTTAAACTCATGTTCCCATGCAAATGACTTTGGATCGCAATATGTACGTGAAATAATTGGAATAAAGACCAGACATTTCAGTTTTTCTTTCAATGATGCATTAACATCGTGCGTTTCTAATAATCCGTCATGAGGATTAATATCAAAATAGACACTAATCTCTTCTTTGAATGTGGAATCAAGTTCAGTCTTCAGAGCATCAACAAACTCACTCACCCACCTGTCGCCTTTATTATCTTTCTGGCGGTAGCTGATGAAGATGTCGTATTCGAAACCTGAAACTATGCTTGACATAATGCAAAGATAATACTAATTTAGAAATCAGAGTTCTATTTAATTCATTATCAGCGTTGTCTCTTTGCCCAGTCATCCATTTTCTTTTCTAATATGTTCAATGGCATGCAACCATCTTTTAAAAACTCATCGTGAAAATCAGAAAGTTTAAACTTATCCCCTAATTGCTTGCTATATTTTTCTCTCAGTTCCCTGATTTTTAACTCACCGATTTTATAGCTCAGTGCCTGTCCCGGATTAACCATATAACGTTCTATTTCAGCAGTCGCATTTTCTTCACTGATAGCTTCATTATCCATTGAGTATTTTATTGCTTCCTCCCTCGTCATTTTGCCTGTGTGCATAGCCACATCAACAACTAACCGAATGGCTCTGTGTATCTCATCGCCTAAAGCTCCCATTTGCTGATATGGATCGGTATAAAGCCCCAACTCTTTGCCAAGACTTTCGCAATATAGAGCATATCCTTCACCATACGCACCATACCAGATATAACGACGAAACTTCGGAAGATTATCATTTTCCATCTGCAACGACTGCTGGAAGTGATGACCCGGAATTGCTTCGTGCAGAAATAAACTTTCCATGCCTGATGTTACATTGAATTTTGTTGCATCAACAATCGGGATATAAAAGATTCCCGGACGTGTCCCATCTGCGGTACCAAGATTATAGTAAGCGCTGGCGCTCGCCGCCCTGAAGCTTTCAATCTGTCGTATTTCAAATTTTGTTTTTGGGGTCCTATTAAAGAGTTTCTTAACATTGGGATCAATCCTTGTCTGAATACTTCGAAATGCATTCAGGATTTCTGCAGGAGACTTATAAGGCATGAATTGCCTGTCAGTCCTCATAAATTCAAAGAAAGCATTAAGGTCACCTTTAAATTTTACGGAAGATTTTATTGATTCCATTTTATCCCTGATTCGTTTTACTTCAGCAATACCAATCTTATAAATCTCATCGGGTGTTTTATTGGTGGTTGTCCAACAATTGATTTCGTGTGCATAATATTTATCGCCTCCCGGCAATGCATTTATACCTGTTGTATTTCTGGCATATGGCAGATATTCGGTTTTTAAAAACACAGCCAGTTTTTTATATGATGGTACCAATTGCTGATTAATAAGATTAATGAATTCATGTGTTAACCGGCTTTTGTCTTTTTCACTGAAATTTGCCGGCATCAATCTTATCGGCTGATAAAAAATACTATTTCCAACAGAATCTGTAACCATTGCCATCATCTGCGGAATCATTTTTATTACCACCGCTTTTGGTAAAACATAGTTTATTGCCATCCCCTTTTTAAAATAAACTATTGCACTATCTGTCCAGAAAGTAAAAGCAGCAGCACGCTGAAGCCAGTTGTCATAATCTGTCAGCGTCTTAAAGGGTTGATTTCCAGTTCCACTACCCACTATAGCAAGTTCCAGCGGGATTCCTTTGAATTGATCAAAAGGAAAATATTTATTCTCATCTATACCCATATCATCATACCCTATCTGATTATTGGCAAGGCCCTCCAACCCCATATCTATTTCATATTTAAGAATATCGAAGCTGATTTTATCATTTTCATTCAGGGTTTCCCTTTTAAAAGCGGATAATGAAACTTTATATTTATTAAAGAAATCGCTGAACTTTTTATAATAACTGTCTGTAAAATCAGCTGGCAATAAGTTATTGAAGCGATTGTCTCCGTAGAAGGTAGCTAGCAATGGGAATAATTGCATCCGGTCATCGTAATATTTATCGAGCAAATTGGCAAATTCCTTATTGTCTTCTTTGACCTGGTTGATTTTGCCAGGTTTGCAACTTGTCGTAATAATGATAATTGTAAGAAAGAAAATTACTTTTTTCATCTTGGTATGATTTTTAAACTCATTTTTCTGTTATTCCTTTTCGCCGGCTTTAAAAACTGTCCAGGGTTGTGTTGGCCGATCTTTGAGCAGGCCATTCATCCAGTCATACTGAGGATGCTGTTCAAGAAATTTTTTGGCATCGAATGGCGTTCCGCAGGCAGCGCCCCAACGAGCAACAAACGACATTTGTTTTGCCATTTTTGAGTCGACCACCTTCCCGTCCAAAGTTCCAACTGGCTCAAAAGGTTCGTACAAATAGTACCCCTCCAGGAGTGGATCTAATGCTGAATGATCACATAATGTACGACTTCCTGGTTTGTCTTGATTCAGATATGAATCAAAATGATCGGCTTCAAATAACTGAGCATTGTTTATATCAATTTTCCCGGCATTTTCATCCATAAGTTGCTTCCATCTGACTCTTCTGGCAATTGAACTACCTTTAATATTTGTTTTTTCAGTCATCTTTGTTTCAAATCGAAGAATCCTCAGGTCCTCAGCCACATTGGAGCCAACGAAATAGCCATCCTTTTTCTTCTCAAAACCTACATATTTCAAACCCAGCTCCAGTCTGGCAATTTCATTTGTGTTCACGTCACCAATCAACCATGCATTCGCATAACCTCCGTTATTACCTTTTTTCATTATATCACACCATTCATCTATGGAAGAAGCGTATTGGGTTGCTGATCTCATCCGTGAAAATTCAGGCACTCCTTTTGTATCAAATGGGAAAAATCCCCCTATCGTTGTTTCTGAACCGACTATACCGGCATCGGTGATAAAGAAATCTGTGCCGCTGTGAATAAATCCGGGGTTAGTTTGCATCAGAATCCTATGACCTTTTTCAGGAAGAATATCCAGAATAATATTGCAGACTGGATAATAAAAGTAATTCATCGTGTTGTGCCCAAGAACTATACCACCATCGACAGTCATACTGCCTGTTGCTATAAAAGAACTGCATGATTGTTTCACCGGATCCGGGGCATTCACTCCAATCGAATCCTTTACAAGAGGCCACCAATACCACAAAAGTTCCATATATCCATTAAGAGAAACCATTTCATCCCGGGTAGTCGTATCTCCGGCCGCCTTCATCCCTTCTACCATGCCATCAATCTCTGCAAGATTTTCCGGATCTGTTTTTGGGGTCAGTATATCATGTGCCCGGTCGACAAACCAGCTCCACTTCATTGCTGTCTGGTATTTCCATACTTCAGAAAGAATACGGATAGATTCCTTGATTTCTTTTGAAAGAAAATAACCATGCTGAAATCCCCTTTCTTCAGGATTCCCTTCAATGTGAAGGTAGATCCACCCGTTTTTTTCGTGACGGTTGGCTTTGCTGAGCCATGATTGTTGTTCCTGGCTTAAGGGAATTGAAGGTTCAGGATGCTTGTAGGGTACAGATACATTTGCTATTTTAGAAGATGTTCCAA
The DNA here is from genome assembly GCA_003141415.1 of Bacteroidales bacterium. Classification (GTDB taxonomy): domain Bacteria; phylum Bacteroidota; class Bacteroidia; order Bacteroidales; family VadinHA17; genus LD21. Next base: position 3,238 of record PLLX01000101.1, on the reverse strand, counting down.
CTTCTCCAGCATTCTGGTTTTTAGTCTTACAGGAAGTAATGATCACGACCGTAATTAAAAGGAAAAAACAGAACTTTTTCATATTGACTTATGGTTTATTAATAATTGTCTTTTAAAAGTTTTTCTTATCCCTCAACTTCAAAAGTTTTGATTCATATTCACCGTCTGTGACCGGTTCGTGTTTTTATTTATGAAATATTTCAGAACTATAGGAAAGTGATACCCAAGGATATTGCTTCAGTTCTTTGGCAGAAAGATTAACTATGTTTACATCCATCGTGATCGGAGTTAATGGTGAATTCATTGAATCAGTCTTAACAGATACAATTGAATCCACTATATCCATTCCTTTGAAAACCCTGCCGAAGACTGTGTATTTGTCATCGAGACGGTGGAGGCCATCCTTATTTTGCACAATGTAAAACTGGCAAGCGGAAGAGAGCTTGCCGGTATGTTTATTTTGTTTACCCGCGAAGAGTAGTACTAAAAGGGCGAGAAGCAGGACGGATTTTTTCATCAGAAAATAATTTATTTGTTTAAAGCCTGATGCCGGTCCCGCTTTAGCGGGAGAACCAAACATGATTAACTTCGTTTAGCTTCCCACCATTTGACTGGGTGGTTGTGATTTGGATCAATCGTGCAGGTTTTATATTATTGAAATTTTTAATTACAAAAAAAGGTGATACAAAACCCAGAACATCTGTACTGGCAAAATCATATATTTGTAAATGTATAACCTTTTTTTTATTTAATTATACAACTTTCTATTATAAATTTCTGAAAATCATACTGTTAATAAATTAACAACAATATCGCATGGGTTGTCATTATTGATTTATTGCCTGAAGAAGTTGTTTAATTTATTGNNAATAGTTTATCTGGTAAATATTGCCGGGATAAGGAATTTACTCGCTCTGATTCCTTGCTGGGCAATCACGGAATGCTCTATAGCGGAGCGTGAAACATGCCAGGCTTATCATAGTGATGATTATCCCTGCTGGGAGGCCTCTGAAAAGGGGACTCTCTGTAAGAATACCAATTACAGGGAATGTGAAGTTTATCGTATTGTTGAAAACTACACTGATGTAAAATCATTCCATAAGACTCTTATACCATAAAATGTATCTTATAATTTCAGCATAGGTCAATTAGCGCTAACTCCTGATGCCTCTAACTTGCTCTTCCTGTTGCCGTTAAAGAAATCAACAACATCACCAAGGTTTAGAATGATAATAATTCCACGAGATACATTAACTTCAACTTTTACGGTCACAGCTTCAAAGCAAATAAAAAAGTCTTATAATATTAATTTCAAGATTAGACAAAGCTGTTAAGACAAAATAGAGCCGACTATCTGGTTTTATCAAGATCATAAAACAGGTTGACTTTATATAAGTATGACTTTTAATAAAAAGCTCCCGGAGCTGATTCCCGAGGGTTTTACTTGTAGCAATTCCCAAATATAAATGAAGTGTTATTTAATTACCCAGTCAGTATATACTGAAGGTCCTGCCAACAAAAATTTATCCCACTCATCATTTAAAGGTTTCAATTTCTTCGCGGCTGCTTTATCAAAATCAGTTGATGTAGTATCACCCTCAATTGGCCAGTATTTATCTCTTACTTTCAGAGATTCAAAATACCATAACTCTCCAAATTGATTCTTTTTCTCTCCTCTATCACCACTTAGTACAAATATCTTTAGGCCGGGATAGCATTTCTCAAATTCAGGATTGTATTTATTAATCCAAAAATCCAGAAACTGATTCATTGTCACATCCGGTTTAAGAGTTAAGGTATATACACGTATGGCGACAACATCACCTTTCTGTAAGGTTTGTGCAGAAAGTTGTGTCAACCCAACGCATAATAAAAGGCATAGCATAAAGAACACTTTTGTTTTCATAATTAAAACTTTTTAGTTAATAATTATATATATTAATGAGATAAAAAGAATATTGGGTGGGTCAATGTATGTCACATGTATATTATTTCTTCTGAAAAAGAGGCTGTTACGAGATTTTAACTAACAAAGATTTATAGTTCGGCTTACTAAGACACTATCACTTTGAAGCGTCCTTTGGTTTGGTGCTATTCCCAATATCCGCGGCTACCTTCCATGTACCATTCACCTTGCGGTAAACAGTAACATATTTGCCCTGGTCTGTTTCCGTTCCGCTCAGCCCTAAACCCGTATCAGTATAACTACCATACTCAATGGCCAAATCACCAGAAGCGGCAATCTCGACTCGATCAGTGGTCCAGTTCCCAACCGCCTTAGGATTTTGCTTCTGATTTTGGGTAATCCATCTCTGAATAGCAACAGGGCCAACGAAGGGCTCTTGATTAATATTATACTCTACTCCGTCATCGGCGAATAATGCAGCTACACCAGCCGCATCATGGCTCTTTTGTAATTCCAGCCACTTCATCGAGATTGAGCGAATAGCCTTCTCTTCGGTTTTTAAGTCTACCTGCTTCTTCTCAGCCTGATGTACAAAGGCTGTCATTGCAAAAGCGCCGCTAACATAGAACAACGCAATAATTGACATAGCAAAAATCTTTTTCATCGTTTTAAATTTTGGTTCATAATTTGAAAGATTACATATAAGTGAATTGTATATTACATAATATATGTACTGACTAATTCATATAATAAGTAAATTTATGAAATTATTTTCTATACGACAATACATTTAATGAGATAAATTTCTGAAAATCATACTGTTAATAAATTAACAACAAAGTCGTAAAGGCAGTTATCTATTGTTAGTCAGAAACTACGATTAGAATACGGGGGTACTTGATTTCTAAAATTGCATAAGTGTTACCTTTCGCTCAACTTATCGGCACAGACAAATAATTTTTACTTTCATTTTACAATTTGGTTTATATATCTAATACCTAACTCATTATTAATCAAAGTTATATTATGAATAAAGGAATTTCCAACCTTGAGCCGAAACTGGTTTGGCAACAATTTTACTGTCTGACTCAGATTCAACGTCCGTAGAAGTTCATTTTGTTTGTCTGCTGGTAATTGTGTGGCATAATCATACTGTTTCTGAAATTCTTCAGAACAGTTCTTTAGCTGTACCATCGCATTCTCCATGTCGCTGAAATTAAGCTGTTTAAGCTACTATGTGTCTTGGGCAATAGTAGAACTTAGGAAATATAGATTGTGACGCTCTATTAATTGCACCCTTACCTGGATGAAGATTTTGATTTTAAGACATTA
>PLLX01000204.1 GCA_003141415.1 Bacteroidales bacterium | reverse complement strand
AAACGCTTATCTGTCTCAAGGGTTGAACTAATGGCATCTTAATCATTGTAAATGACGGACAACAAAAACATCATTGGGATTATTTTGCCCTGGAATTGCTCTTTTGTATAAAATCAGACCAAAAACCCATCTAAGATATGCTAAAATGAAAAAATGAGTAAAACTCATTCTTCTGAATCTTACTCACTTTTAGTATTTAACCCTACTCCTGAAAATCCCTTGACAGGTTAGATTACAATTAAAGTCGCTCTGAACCCCAAACTAAAATTATCAAAAATTAAGAAAGAAAATACCGAAAGAGGAGCGATATGTTTATTTGAAACCCTCAAAAACACCTAACCCAAACAGTGCAAAGTCGTACTTGACGGGATCCTCTTTATCCAGTTTTCGTAAAGTATCGTCTAACTCTGACACTGCTTTTGAATCATTCTGCTTTCGTGTCAATAAGCCGAGTTTTCTGGCAACATTGCCTGAATGAACATCAAGTGGGCATGACAGGATCGATGGTGGAATTGATTTCCAGATGCCAAAATCGACACCTCTATTGTCTTTCCTTATCATCCACCTCAGATACATATTTATTTTTTTTGCCGCTGATCCTTTAAACGGATCTGAAATATGTTTCATTGTCCGGCTATCATGTGGCAATTCAAAAAACATCCTCCTAAATTGATGAATTGCTGGTTGTAAGGAATCTTTTGTCCGGTATTGGTTGAATATACCTTCCAATCCGTTTTGTGTCGTATAGATGTGTTTAAGCGCTTTAATGAAGTAGATAAAATCCGCAGCATTAAATGTCCTGTGGATGACCGTTGATATTCTTTCAAGGTCACTTTCACTATGGTTCAATATAAAATCATATGGTGAATCATCCAAATAAGACATCATACGATTTGCATTTCTCAGTATCATGGTTCGGTTACCCCAGGCGATTGTTGCTGCTAAAAAACCTGAAATTTCGATATCTTCTTTGTTTGCAAAAAGATGCGGGATGCTAATAGGATCATGTTCAATAAAGTCAAGCCTGTTATACTTTTCGACCTTTTCATCTAAAAACTCTTTCAGCTCTTCCTTTTTTAACTTCATATCCGTAATTTGGCCATAACAAAGTTAAGGAAATATGGTTGAATATTATGCTACCTTAATAGTCCGTAGAAACATATTCAATCTTTTTCCTGCAGCACCTCCCATCACATCGGCAAAATGTTTTTCGTTTCTTTGTGAATGAGGAAGAGAAAAGAAGACTAAACGCAGATGCGATAAACCTTCTTTGACTGAACCATAGTCATTCATACCCTGAAGTATAACATCTTCCATACTTCCATAATTGGAATAAATATTTCTGAGACCTCTTATAAAGTAAATACAATCAGTTCCATTAAATGTCCTGTGAACAAACCTGGAGAATCTTAAAAGTTCATTTTCATTTGCTGACATAATAAACTCAAAAGGTGAGTTATCCATTAATTCCAGCATTAACCGGCCACTTCTAAGAATAAGATCTCTCCTGCCCCATACAATAGCAGCTATAAGAAAACCTGATATCTCCCTGTCATGAGTTTCAGAAAAACTATGGGGAATAGAAATCGGATCACATTCAATAAAAGAAGGATTATTATACTGAAGATATTTCGCCTCCAGAAATGCCTTTATTTCAGTTGCAGGAATACCGTTGTATGATAGCTTAAGACTCATTTACAATAAGGCCGTCTTTAATCTGGAGCACTCTGTCCGACATAGATGCAAGCTGACGGTCGTGAGTTACTATTATTATTGTCTGTCCAAAAGTATCTCTGAGCTTGAAGAAAAGCTTATGAAGCTCATTTTTATTCTCTGTATCAAGATTGCCGGATGGTTCATCAGCTAGAATGACTGAAGGGTTGTTTACCAGCGCTCTGGCAACAGCGACGCGTTGTTGTTCCCCACCGCTTAACTCCGAAGGTTTATGATCGAGTCTTTCAGCCAGGTTAAGAAATCCAAGAAGCTCGGATGCTTTGTTTTCAGCCTCGGTTTTACTTTTACCGGCAATATAGGCAGGGATACAAACATTTTCAAGAGCTGTAAACTCAGGAAGAAGTTGATGAAACTGAAAGACAAAGCCGATATTGCTATTTCGAAATGAAGCAAGAGCTCTGCCTTTAAGCCGGCTTACATCTGATTCGTTATAATAAATTGTACCATCATCGGGGCGATCGAGTGTTCCAATTATCTGTAAAAGAGTTGTTTTGCCCGCACCGCTGGCTCCGACTATCGAGACAACCTCCTTATCATGGATCAGGATATCAATCCCCTTAAGAACCTTAAGGTTTCCATATGCTTTTGTAATTCCGGTTGTTCTGATCATTTTTTTCTTTTTACCCCTTCCCAACCTTCCCCCCGGGGGGCAGGAGTAAAATATCCCGACTTGTCGGGACAGCAAAGGGGATAATTTGGGATATTAATAATATTTGCAGCTAATCTTTCACCTCTTTGTAATATCCTTGAGATACATCCTTTGTCTCTTTCCCATCATTATCTTTTGATACTTCTGCCTCTTTGCTGACATTATCTTTTGATACTTCTGCCTCTTTGCTGACATTATCTTTTGACGCATCTGCATTTTTCTGAATGTTTTCCTTTATCTCATTCATATCATTATGAATACTTGAACTCATTTCATTCATACTCTGGCGGGCTTCAGAAGTAACATCATTCATATCATTCTTTATGGATTCAGAGACATCGGTCATATCACTCTTTAATTTCTCTGAATAAGTAGTTACATCTTTTTTTATAGTATCAGATACGTCGGTCAGATCTTTACGAAAATCACTCGTGCTTGTCTCAATCTCTCTCCTGATATCATCTGTGGCCTTTTTAAAGTCACGCATTCCCTTTCCCAGAGTTTTAGCAATATCCGGAAGCTTCTCAGCGCCAAAAAGAAGCAGGGCAACAATGATGATAACAAATATTTCCGGTCCGCTCATAACAATTTATAATAAATGTTTCTCCCATTTGAAAAGGCAAAGTTAGAAAAGTTTAATGATATTCCCAGTGATTAAATTTCTGCAAGAAATAAAACAGGGACATGCCATGGCATGTCCCTGCTATTCGTCTTATTTTGAATTAAATCAACTTTTAAATAGAAGATTTGATCTTTGTTTTGGATTCTTCAATCATCGCTTTTGTCTTAGGAGATGTATCGTACATTAATGCTGTTGCGACGAAAACAGATGAATAAACCCCGGTCCCAATTCCAACCAGCAGTGCGAACATGAATCCACGGATCACGGCACCGCCAAAGAAAAACATAGCCAGAATTGTAAGAATCACGGCAAACGTAGTGTTTATAGTTCTGCTAAGGGTTGCATTCAGAGCCATATTAAGAACCTCTTTAAAAGGACGTTTCCGGTACAAAGGAATGTACTCTCTGACCCTGTCGAACACGATTACTGTATCGCTGACGGAGAACCCGATCACAGTAAGGATTGCCGCTATAAATGACTGGTCAATCTCCATTGAAAATGGCATATGACCCCATAATAGCGAATAAACTCCGAGTACCAGGAGCACATCATGGAACAATGACGCAACAGCTCCGAAACCATACTGCCAGTAACGGTATCTCATGAAGATATATAAGAAAATGAGAACAAGTGCAATGCCAACTGCATAGAAAGCGTTTATCTTGATATCTGCAGCTACAACCGGACCAACTGTCTCAGAACTTTGCCTGTACTTATCACTGAGAAAGACTTCTTTTGTAACACCGGCAGGAAGAAAGCTCTTTAATCCTTCATAGAGTTTTGTATCTACCTCATCCTCAACCCCGTTTTCATTGATCTTATACTTTGTTGTGATTTTTACCTGATCCTGTTTACCGTAAGTAACTACTTCAGGCAAGTCTCCGAAAGCCACGTTTAACTTGGCAGCAATGTCTTCAGTAACAACGGGTTTATCAAATCTTATAACAAATGTTCGTCCTCCGGCAAAGTCGATACCAGGATTAAGGCCTCTGACAAATAATGAAATTATACCTGAGGTAATGATGATTCCGGAGATAATATAAAAATATTTTCTGATACCGATAAAATCTATCTTGGTATGTTTGAAAACATTAGCAGTCATATTAATCGAGAAGTGGAGATTAACATTCCTTTTCAGAAGAGCTTCATAAATCAGCCTTGTCAGGAAAATAGATGCAAATACCGATGTCATAATTCCAATAATAAGAGTAGTTGCAAAACTTTTTATGGGGCCGGTTCCAAAAACATACAATACAATTCCGGTAAGAAGTGTTGTGACTTTTGAATCGATAATAGCAGGGTAAGCACGCTTATAGCCATCTGCTAAAGCAAGTTTTATTCCTTTCCCTCCTCTCAGTTCCTCCCTGGTTCGTTCAAAAATAAGTATATTCGCGTCAACGTCCATCCCCATTGTTAGAACGATACCTGCAATTCCCGGCAGCGATAACACCGCATTAAGTGAAGCTAGTACCCCGAAAAGGAGAAACAGGTTGGCAAACAGAGCAATATCAGCAATTGTTCCTGCACTTTTACTGTAATAGAATACCATAAATGCCAGGACAAGAGCGAATGCTACAAAGAATGATATAAAACCTGAGTTAATTGCTTCCTTTCCAAGAGTCGGTCCGACAATTGTATCTGATATAATATGTGTAGGTGCCGGTAATTTACCTGATTTTAAAATGTTAGCAAGGTCATCGGCCTCTTCAATTGTGAAATTGCCGGTTATTTCTGTACTTCCTCCCGTGATCTCATTCTGAACTCTCGGATATGATCGGACATAACCATCAAGAACCACCACAAGACAACGGCCGATGTTTTCGCGTGTCATTCTGGCCCATGTCTTTGAGCCGTCTGAATTCATTGTCATATCAACCTTCACGTCGCCAGTCACTCCCGTTGATGTTCTGGCCGAAGTAATAACATCTCCGCCAAGGGGTGGGCGACCGTCGCGTGTGGTTATTTTTATTGCATGAAGTTCGTACATGGTTTTTGTCGGATCCTGAGGATAAGGGTTCTGACTCCACATAAGTTTAAGGTCGCGTGGAAACAGGGTCTTTATCTGGTTCATTTTAAGATAAGAATTCACCTTTATAGTATCCTTGGAGCTTGCAATTCCAATCAAACACGACGGAAGTGGTTGTCCTTGTGCCGTAACCCTGGGAAGAAGAATTCCGAATAATGGATTCTGAAGTGTAAAGCCTGCGCGCGAAGTAGCCTCAGCAACTTTAGTAGTATCTTTATTTATAAGATCAAGAAGCGACTGGTCTTTTTTCGTTGTATCAGAAACTTCATTTTTTTGAGCCAATTCCGTAGTCTTTGCATTAGCTTTCTCAGCATTAGCCTGAATATCTTTCAGAAGATTATTCGCCTTCGATAAGTAACCAATAATCTCGCTGTTTTCATATGTCTCCCAGAATTCAAGGTTGGCTGTTCCCTGAAGTAACTCACGAACTCGTTTTGGATTATTCGCTCCTGGAAGTTGAATAAGAATTTGTCCCTTTGTCGCAAGTTGTGTAATATTAGGTTGTACAACTCCGAAACGGTCAATCCTGGTACGAAGAATATTAAACGCATTGGTTATAGCCCCGGTAACTTCACTATCTAGCACTTTTAAAACCTGATCGTTTGTGGAATTGAAATTGATCTTATCCTTTAGCTCAACTGTTCCAAATACTGAAGCAAGCTTAGCATTCGGATCAATTTCCTGAAAAGCCCTTCCGAATAGAGTAAGATAATCTGACTGACTCGATTTCTGGAGCTCTTTAGCGCGGGCCAGAGCTGCATTGAAAGTTTTATCAGGATTATAGTTTGAAAGAGCTTTTAAAATATCTTCAACAGATACTNNGTATTGAGTTTCTTTTACCAGGTCTCCATTTGCATAAACTCTGGCTGCTTTCTTAACCTTGTAAGTCGCGCCTGTAAATGAAAGCTGATAAATTGATACCAACCCTAATGCAATTGCCAGAACGATAATAGCTGCTTTATTCTGCATTTGTCTAGTCTTTTGGAATTATATATGAGTTTTTCTTTATTCTTCTTCGATTGAGGCGCAAAGATATTAAAATTTTATAAAAACAATTAATTATTAATCATATGAAGGCTATTTCTTTATGACCATTAACCCCTTTTGATTCCCCCCAGGGGAGGAAAAATCCACGATGTTCAAGTGCAATTCAGGTAAATTCCAAAGTATTATCGCCCCCTTGGGGGAGATGTCAGCGCAGCTGACAGAGGGGTTTACCCCATACAAACCAAACACCTTTAGATTGACTTCAGGGAAATTAGAATAGAGTTCGATTAGCCCCCTTTATGGATATGAGGGGCTATCCAGGTAGATTATTGAAGCAGTTTATCATAA
>PLLX01000059.1 GCA_003141415.1 Bacteroidales bacterium | reverse complement strand
AGTTCTTTGTTAGCAAGTATTAATTCTGCCGCTCTTTTTTCTTTTTCCTCGTTTTGAAATACAAGTTCTTTGTTAGCTATAATTAACTCTGCCGCTCTTTTTTCTTTTTCATTGTTTTGAAAAGCAAGTTCCTTATTAGCAATGCTTAACTCAACTGCCCGTTTTTCTTTTTCTTCGTTTTGAAAAGCGAGCTCTTTATTGGCAGCTCTTAATTCTGTTGCCCATTTTTGCTCTGCACTATCTCTTGCCACTACCACTGCCCCAAGCACCTTCCCTTTTGCATCTTTATAAACAGATCCGTTGAATAAAACATCAGTAAGCCTACCGTTTTTATGCCGAAATGTCAGCGGAGAATCAGTAATAAATCCCTTTGCGAATACCTCGTGGTAAACTTCACGCGCTTTTTGTGGTTCGGTGAAATAATCAAAGAAATTAGTGCCTAGCAGTTTTTTGCGTTCAAAACCTGTAATGTTCACCTTTGCCTGATTCATGTCAGTGATAATACCTTCGGTGTTGAAGGCAATCAATGGATCAAGACTGGCTTCTATTAAACTACTGGCATATTGAGATTCATGTAACTTTGTTCTTTCCATTTTGTTAATAAAGTTAGCCTTTCTGAAAATTGACTTTAGGTAATTCATCCAGAATGTAATGAAGTCCAGGGTTCTTCAGGACTTCTTTCACCAATACCTTGAATTAAATGCTGACCATATATCAGATAAGCGTTTCAAATAGTATTTTTATTATTAATAAAACCGATTTAAACGCCTCATCCAATGACTGTTACAATAATTAAAATCAAGCTAAACAACTAAGATTTTTTTCCTCACATTTCACTTTACAAAAAGTTGAAAAATACAGATACCGGGTATCAAATAGTTATATTATTATTTATAATAGTTACATTATTCACGGGTTTGCTGATACTTCAATTCAGGGTTATTGATCGAAATAAAAATGCATATAACTATTAAGTAGTTATCATTGGTAATAATCCAAAACCAGAAGAATCAAAGCCTCTTCTTTCTAAACACTATTATGTAGATTTGATCTTTTTAAAAATCCTTTTTATTTTTAATAATGGTGGCATTGTATCGCCTAATAAGAATCCCCAGGGTTTTAAAGGTTCTATATGGTCGCAAATGAGTTTTATAATGGCAAGGATCGGCATGGAAAGAAACATACCGGGTATTCCCCATAAAGCATTACCGACAAGAACAATTATCACGGCGAATAGGGCATTGATTTTTATTTTTGAGGCAACTATGTATGGAACGATGTAGTGATTATCTATAAGTTGGATGACATAATAGGCTGCCAGAACGTAAAAAGCATACCAGGGTGACGATTTGGTGACCAGGGCTACCATCATAGGCATTGCTACAGCAATGATTCCTCCTATATATGGAATTACGTTAAGCACTGCTGCAAGAATGCCAAGAATGAAAGCATATTCAATTCCAAGAATCAAAAGCGCTACTGTATTCATTGTTGCAATCAAAACAGCTTCGATAAACAACCCTACAAGATAGCGTTGTATAACAGTTTTGATCTGGGAAACTATTTCCCTCACATGGGTTTCGTAATTTGATCCGGAGAGCCTGCGCACAAACTCAATTAATATAGGCTGATAAAATAAGATCATAAAAATGTAAAATGGTATTAATAGCAATATAACCAAACCGTTGCCCAGGACGACGATTGTTTGCCCGATTGCAGCAGTGCTTCCGTTGATTATTTCACCTTGTGTTTTTGTAATCCAGTCATGGATCTTCTGTGGGTCCTTATTGAAATAATCGGCAGCGTCTGCAATATTCTGGTTAAGTAAGGATGTAAATTTCTGAACCAGCAGAGGCCATGATTCGCCAAATTTGCCTGCCTGAGAAATTAAAACAGTACCAAACGCGGCAATTACCAAAAAGGTAAGAAACATAGTAATTATAATAGCCAGCACCCTGTTTATTTTTAGCCGCACAAAAAAATTAACGACAGGGTGGAGTACTATTGCAATAATTATTGCGAAGACTATCGGAATAATTATACTTTTTGCGATATACATTATTGCTAAAAAAGCAATTAATCCCACAAGCAAAATGGTCACTTTTGTGTAAAATGGCTGCTTTAATTCTTCACCTGACACTGTTTTTTGAATTCATAACTTTTTTTTGGAGAAAATGTTGAAATACTGACAGGCCGACTGATTTAATAACTTCAGAGTTTCTGGTAACAACGTTTGTAACCCCAAACTGCAGGATTAAGCCTAGAAGCTTCCTGAATATATTGCCTGATGCGCCTGTAAAAACCTTTTTTGAGATATAACCGGAAGCCAAGCCCATAATAGTGCCTGGAATGTTATCTATCAGATATGGTGATGAAGAGATCTCTTTCAATGTATTCCTTATAAGATTGACAGGCTTTAAACTTTCGTACGTTAGAAATAATTGATCTTTCAATAGCTGCCCTCTTATACTTTGTTCAGCTTCCAGTACTTGAATTGCATCTTTAAGACCGGCTATGGAGGTTATGTTTTGCATATATTCTTATTTAAGCATTTGTTTGATGAAATAATTCCCAACAAGCTTCTTGACCCATTTATGCATAAAAAAATGAATGATAATCCCTGCAAGAATATAAAATGCAGCTACCACAAAAAATCCATAAAATGTTTTGCCGAGAATATCACCCAGCCATAAAGCTAATCCCAGATTTAAAAAAAGCACGAATGTTGCAATAAGTACGAATACAACAGAGTGAGGTACTAAAGTTGATACCACATCAGTTGTTTTGTCAAGTGTTTTAAGCTTAATTAACTCAAAGCTTGTTTTCCCATATTCAGATGCTCTTTCCAGCAATGATTCAAGTAACGTAGTATTATCTTCCATATCCTTAGAGGTGATAAAGTTGTATGATAACCAGCATTATCAGTTATGTGAGGTTCTGGCAATGCTATCTGATATTGTTAAAAGGAATACTGTTTCTTCCTGGGTTGTGAGACTATACTTTATTTTTTCATTCAGTGTCATCAGCTGACCTTCATTAAGGGTTACCGTGTCCTTCCTGATATGGAACTTCAGTTTGCCCTCAATTATCTGAAACGTAATTGAATCATTTGACTGAAAGGACTTTATTTCTGTACCTCCATGCATAGCAGTAAGAATAACCTGTTTGTGGGGACTTTTTAATAGTATCAGAGCATTAAGATCCCCGTTTGCCCATGTAAAACTCTTCTTCATTGTTGCAATTAAAGAGGGCAGATTAAATCCTAATAATGTACAATCTGATGACCTGTAATCCTTTGTAACAGGAATACTGGTATTCAACGCTTCTATTTGCATTATTATATTTTTTCGTATAATAAAATTCAATCTAAATCAGAAACAATTCAACCGGTTAGGGTTTTACCTATTTTTTAGCTTCTGATACCTTAGTCTTTGCTTTATTGGTAAAGTCGGAAACTTCTTCCTTTACCTCATCAACCTTGACTGAAATGTTATCGACAAATTCATCGAATTTATCTTTTAAAGCATCCGCATAGTCTTCTCCCTTCTTAACGATCTTTTTGCGTGTATTTAATCCTTTATCAGGGGCAAATAATATCCCTAAGAATGCACCGGCAGCAACACCGGCCAATACGCCTAATAATACTTTTCCTGAACTCATAATCCTGTTTTTTAAATAATTACTAAATAAATTGATGATATTAAAGAACTTTTCTTCCTTGTATAAGCCTTAGTATTATTGCAATAACTGCAATTACCAGTAGTATGTGAATAATTCCTCCGGCGCTGTACCCGATAAATCCTATTGCCCAGGCAATTATCAGAATTACCGCTATTACATAAAGCAGATTTCCCATGATTTTTATTTTATATTGTTCATAATAGAATAACCACTTTCAGTACCAAATGTTCATAATAAAATAACAACTAACAAAATAACCAGAACTACGGCACCTGCTGATACATAAACTATACCTCCACCATGTCTGTGGCCACGTCCTTCTGTACGAAAATCAACTTGTGCGTTCTTCTTTTCATTAGAACTTAGAGTTGATTTATCCAGACTATTAGCTACTTCCACTCTATTCAATAAGGTTTTGACTTCCGTACCTTCGACAGGTTCAGGAGGTTTGGTAACCACTAAAGAAGATGGTTTTTCAGTAGTTGCGGCCAATGATTGAACAGGGAACAATGATAATGTAAGACCGATTACCAGCAAACAATAAAGAATTTTTTTCATTCTATTTTATTTTTTAAATTAGTTAACTTGATATAAATTTTTATTTATTTAAGCAGAATATTTGTTCGTTAATTTATTCTCCAGAAATACCCTCATAAATCCGCTGGACCATACAAGGATCAGCATTATGGCTATTATATAAAAAAGGTTTTTCATTATTGTTACGTTTAATGTCAGAAAGATTAGTCACTGGTGTTATAATTAAGAGAGTGAGCTAATCATTTCATCGACAAAGGTAGGCCTGGGGTGTACTCTAACCGTTACATTATTCCTGTAATAAGTTACATCATTCACACATTGTGGTATAATCAGAGAAGGATTCTGTCTCCCGGCTTAATGGGCAACTGATTAGCAGTCGGGGAAACGGGATATTAGGTTACAGGCTACCCAGAGTGACCCGTCTTTTGTTCTTAAGATTTTTAAAATGAGAAGGTGTAAGCCCTGTCATTTTCTTGAACTGGTTAGACAGATGGGACACACTGCTGTAATGAAGTTTCCAGGCAATTTCGGTAAGATTGAGCTCATCATAAACAAGCAGTTCTTTTACCCTTTCTATTTTATTAGCCAGGTAAAACTGTTCAATTGTGGTCCCTTTCACTTCGGAAAAAAGATTCGACAGATAGGTGTAATTGTGATTGAGTTTTTCGCTGAGGTAATCGGAAAGGTTTATTTTAATCTGTTCATCATTAAAATGGATCAGTCCAATAATAATAGTTTTTATTTTCTCAACCAGTATTTGTTTATTATCATCCATTAGTTCGAGCCCGGTCAGTTTAAGTGCAACACTCAGATTGTCCAGTTGATCTTTTGAAAGTGTATCCGGTATTTCAACTTCACCTAATTCAACGGCAGTATATTGCAGGCCGAGTTTTTCAAGTTCGTATTTAACTACCATCTTGCACCGGATACAAACCATATTTTTGATGTATAGTTTCAATTTTCTTAAGCTTTATTTATTTGTAAGAATCAAATATACGACTTTTTTTTAGCCTTTAAAATGAAAATTAGCTTTTGCGATAAAATGTTTTTAAGATAAATATTTATTGACTTAATTCTATACCAGCCCTTTCCTTTGAGTGACTTAACGCTACCCCAATCCTTATTGCCTGCTTACCGGCAGGTAGGTTTAAGAGGGCCGGGCGTTAAAAAATTGCCTTGCAGTCAATTTTGGCGAAGGAGTCTGCCTGTGGGAAGGAACGGGGGATGGGTTAAGAAAATATAGAGATGAATTTGATCAAAGGCAACAAATAACACAAAAATTATTATTTTTGCACTCCAAACTTATTATACGCCTTCTCTGCAACCTTCGCCAAGGCTTCGGTTGTCAAAGAAAGCTTCGGCGTAAATGGTCGGTTAACCGAGTGGCTAGGTAGCGGTCTGCAAAACCGTTTACGGCGGTTCGAATCCGCCACCGACCTCAATTATGAAAACCCAGTGTATTAAATATCAATGCATTGGGCTTTTTTATTGGACACATTTTCACAGTATTTTCCCTAAGACCTCTTTAAAACCACCGTTAAACAACTTTTTTTACACGTCATGGAAACAATAAGTTTTTTTCCGGCGTTAGTTAAAAAGAATGCTTTTAGTGACGGAGTGGGTTGAACTATTTCATTTCCCTTTGAAATAACACGCCCCGTTTAAGAGGTGTTGACTCCCCGTGTGTCTGTTTGTTTGTGGGTTTGAATGGGAGCTTTAGTCTCAAATTTCCGCCAATGTCTGTGTTTGCATCAAGCATATTTTAAGAAATTAAGTCAGACTCGGTAATTTCAATCCCTTCGGTTTGACCTATTTTACTGGCAGAATCTTGATCAAGAAGGTTGATAACTATAAAGAAGAAAGTTTTATCGTTGAAATTTATCATAGGAGGAAACAGTTTCTTTGATTCTTGGAGCTTAATATTAAGCTCTTTTACATCCATGTTGAAAATTACTAGGTAACCGAAATCCTTGTTATAGTCATTAGTGTATTTGACAATTTGAGTAAAACCATCTTTGATTCGGTTTTTTGAATAGCCTTTAGATTGATCAAAAATTTTGATCTCAATAACTAGTGGATCAGAGGTATCAATTGATCCGACAATATCGGCTCTTCCTGAAGGTGATTTTGGAGTTGAAAATGGATAGTCTATACCCTGATCGAAAAGGAAAAGTCTTAGATCATCTTCAAAAATTTGTTCATAATTTTTAGTTGCTGAATTATAGGCTTCGTTTAGCTTTCTTTTATTAAACCACTCTGTTCGCCTTTTATATTTTTCGATTAAGTATAGTGTTGAGCTTGATTTTTCAAGTTGGTCGTGTAAAAAATAAGTGAGTGGAGCTATCTGCTCTTCAATTATTTTGTTTTTCGTTCTCTCAAAATCTCCACCATGAAAAATAATGAGGTTCTGAATTGATGAATAACCATGTTCCGCAATTAAATTCTTCATTTGTTGATAAACAAACGCAACATGATCAGATTCATTCTCGAATTCTAGATTTGCACCCCTTTCAACATGATCAGTAAGTTCATTTATTTTTGTTTCTGAATAAGGGAATTCTGAACACGCGTCATCAATAATTGCCTTCAATACTTTTTCCTTTTCAATATTTGAGTAGAAGTATTTCAATTGATTTCCAAATTCATTATAGGTGGCCCGATAAAGTCTATTCTTCCATTCTTGAAGATTAGTTCTAAGGTTGTGGTTGTAATACATATTATTTAAATTTTTCGAATAAATTATTCAAATCATCAAATGCTTTATTTATGGTCTCAATTCCTTCATGAGTCGAGGCATCGTTGTCTTCTAATTGGATAGATATCTTGCAATTATTACAGTAAATAGTTTTTTCACACTTTATATCAATTAGTTGAATTTGATCCTGATAATTGCACTCAGGACATTCAAAATCAATCCAGATATAACTTAAGTCTATCATTATTTTGTATTTAAGCAAAACCCCGGCTTTTATAAGTCCGGGGCATAATCTTGAGAAAAAAATTCTCTCTCACGTATTGGCAAATCAAATTTATGAAGTGCCGGGGCCAAAAACAACTATGTCTAAAAATAATTTAAAGACAAACTCCTGAACATTACTCCAATGTTTTTCTGTGTTGTATTCAACTGTGGAAATTCATTTTGAAAAAGCAGATAAAAAGGCAAGATCATCTAATTCAATTAGACAATGCATGTATTGTTAAATAGTTTATGGCTTTAGACGTTGTTTTAGGATATTAATTTCCTCATCAAGGGAAGTCACTTTAAAATTACAGCATGAAATATCAAAGTTATTTAGACAATAATCGGCAAGATTCATTCGAACCTCCTCCTCATCACTACATAAAATTTGTGAGTGAGATCGGTTGTTGGGTTTACCGATTGGGGGAGGATCGCCATAGAAAACGGGATCATGTATGACATCCTCAATTCCTACTATTGATCGTATATTTTCTACTTTTAACTTAAAGATTTTAAAAGCCGTATAATTAATAAATGTGTTTGTTTTTGAGAAGGTTAATCCTAAAAGAATATAACAACCTTTCACATCAATATATTTATCCCAATTAACCGACAACCCTCTTTCACCTTCTCTTAATTTGAAAGCAGCTTCATTCGGTATTCTTCCGGTTCTTTGGTTAACATGAACATGCCTAAAAACAAAGGCTTCATTAGGTATATCTTCTGATTTCCAGGTCGAACTTAAGCTAAGGACTTCATCCATGTTGCAAGATGTTCATAGACACTATCTAAGTGAACGTTGCCTTTAATTGGAGATTTATTATTGGATAGATCTCCATAATAATAAGCTAATAATTCATCAACTGTTTTTCGAATATTAACCAACATTCTTGCGGTTGTAGTCCTCCATGAAAGATCTATACTGCCATCTTTACAAGGATTAATCTCTGGTGTATTAATAACTATTCCAGTTTTTTTAAATATATCTATTGAATAATTAATAAGAAAATCTATTGCAGATAAATATATTTCTTTGTCTATTATGGAAGCTCCATCATAATCCCAATCTTCTTTTAGATTACAAATCCACTTTGACTCATTAATAGCCAATGCAATACTTTTTAATTGATTTGGAATGAAGTATGACCGCCTATATATTTTAAGCATAAAACTAAACTTATCATCATATTTTAACCAATTTACAGGAGCAAGATATAACCAATTATTATATTGGTCGTTTGGCACTTTCATCTTTCTAATATATGATTTTGCAATCATATATTTAGCTGGAGTGACTTCCCATATTTTATCACAACAGGCCCGGTATGCTTTTTTTTGATAAGGCTTTTGATCCAATGTATTTTCAAGAACTGTTTCCATATTTTTATTCTTTTAGATCAATAAAATTTACACTTTTACCATAACTATCTTTTATCAACTTTTCCTTTTCAATAGCACGGTCTATTTGTTCCCTAAATTTTAAGAGATCATCTGCATCCAAAGCAAAAAACACATAATTTCGTTCATCATTTTGAAGTGTCTCAATCTTTAATTGATGTATAACTACAGCGTTTCTATCCGAATTTTTTAAATCATCATTAAAAACCAAACGAATATCAGTAACTATCCTACTATCCTTATAAATTCTATCATTTTCGTAACATAATGAATATGTTTTTAAAGTAAGCTTTAAGTTTTCGCTATTTGCAAAAAGTATTTTTAACCTCAATTTAAATTTATTTAACATGCTTGAGGTTAGTTTTAAATCAGATTGTTCTTTAAAAGAAATTGATAAATCTTCAATTAATTGATTTAAATCTTTTACATCTAAAATAAGAAGTCCGCCAAGACTATATAATGTTGGAGACAAATCAGAAATATCTCGGTTTTTTAATTTCTCACTCAGAGTAGCATGAAAAGTTTTTGAACCCATACCGATTGGCATTGCACTAAGAAAGTTAACTACTTTCTTAAAATCCTCGGCATCGAGTTTTAATAATGCTTCAAACCCTGGAAGAAAAATATCGGGTATTTCGTAACCATCCATATTGATTGAAAATTTATATTATAAAGTTAATAATAAAAATTAACATATATAAAATAAAAAAGTTAACGCTATTCATGTTATGACATCATAATGATACAAAACATTATTCAAAATTAATTAATTTTCAACTCTTTATGATAGTTTAAATACCCGGCATACTTCACAACGTTCCAAATTTTTGGATAAGTAAGGGCGCCGTTCTGGTTAAACTCGGACAATTCCGAAGGTCTAATTTAGCAACTCACTTTATCGCTAAAAAAAACTATCATTTCCAGTTAATAACCTTCATAAGCCTTTTAATTTCAGAGTCTACTTCTTCAAAGGTCATGTTTTCATTTGCACGTGGATTGTAACCGATTCGATGTATTTCGTTAAATTCCTTGAGTCCTATATCAGTAATTTCAGGAGCTTCGTAATTACATAAACGGAATAATTCATCAAACTCCTGTCGGGTAAGAGGTTCTAAGACGTGTGTCTTTGACAAGCTATTAAATCCTATTAAATTCATAATCCGATCATGTAACACTGTGATATCAGCCTTATTTATTGCCTTCTGAAGCCTTTTTATCTCATCAAGTATTTCCGCATCGGTCAAATTTTCATTATCTATTGACTGAGTTATTTTACAATATCAAAAAACCAGAGTCGAATCAGCAATTTTAAGATTATCCATAACTTAAATTATTTTATTTGTATCATATCTGAATATTGCCGACATTTGGTATTCAGCGGCATTTCCTTCAACGCTTGCTTCAGAGCTCAGACAATAACTTTAGGTTTATTCTTATAGGGAGTGCCACTTCTTTTTTAAGATATGTTCCAAGCAAAGGATAAGAAGCTCCGGGACCAAAATCAAATTAATTTTATACCCATTCTGAGAGTCTAATTAATGTATCGGATGGGACATATATAATAAGCAGATATTACTTAAAGAAGCGATAGCAGTTAATTCCGTTGTTCCTGCTTGTTCGTGAACTAAATTTTAGGGAATTATTCAAGAGGTTCTGTCTGTCCTTTGTCATTAACTGATTGGTTTGAGATAGTGCGGGAAACCGCTTTATTTATTGTCTAATATTATTTGACCCAAATCGTTAAACCATTCCTGAAGTTCTACTCTTGTTAACATTTGACTTTTTTATTAAAGATAAACAAAATTAAAAAGACCTTTCAAGAATTGCCGATTCGAAAACTATGGCTTAAATTCGTTAAAATTGAATTTATGAATATAGATACGGGATTAACTACGGTACTGGCAATTTCTACAATAGCCTATACAATTATTAACTTACTCCTTTTGCGGGAAAGTAAGGCAACCAGATTGCAGAAAATTACGCCCTTTATTATCGCTTACCTGAAGTCATCAGAGGATCATAAAGTTCTGGAATTGCATATAAAAAATATTGGGGAAGGAGTTGCTATCGGCGTAAAACTGAAAACTTCAGAGGACTATTCTCGATTCGGTCTGGATAAATTACTTTTATCGGAAGCGGGTACTTTTAAAAATGGATTTAATGTCTTTCCACCGCAGTACGATTTAAGTTTTCAGATTCAGGGAATGATAAATTTGAATTATGAAGAAGAATCTGGCAGAATTAATATTGAGATAAATTACGAAAGCTCTGATAAACGTCAGTTTCATAATGTTTATGCACTTCCATTAAATCAGATGATCGGACAAATGCACGCAAGCCCGCCAGAAACTTTCATAGGTCAAATTCCGTATTATTTAAATGAGATTAACAAGAATCTTGAGACACTGAGAAAGAATGATGTTAAGAGGACAGCTCTTTTACAAGACGCCTCAGATAAGCCAGAACAGGGAACAAAAAGCCCCGCCGTTTAAAGCAGGGCAAATGTTATTGATTGCGGTCAGATCAGGCGAATGCAGACAGTTTTTTAAACGCTTCTTAGGTAGTGTGGTCACACACATAATGTAATAGGAATTGTCTAAGAAAGGTGAGGGGTGTTTAATCTTCTTATCGGGGAATGTTTGTTGAGTAATTTGGGTGATTAGTTTTTTATACAACGAATTGAAAAGCCAAAGTTTTTTAGATGGCCATACACTCCTAAAGAATTACTATCAATACCATCAAAAATATAATATACCCTTTGTATGGGGGGTATTGTGCCTATATTGAGGGCAGTGACTTAGGTTTAGTTCTTCTACGCCTATTGCTTAGGATAAAGAGACATAAAAAAAGCCCTGAATTATCAGAGCTTAAAGGGCTGGAAATTTCCACAACTACTGCGGACTGATAATGGATGCTTAATTTTTACCCAACAGCAGAAGCGTTCTTTTGGAACACTCGAAGTAATGCTCTCCATTACTATACCACATATCTATAGCCTGAAAGTGAATTTCATAAAGGAAATAGCGGTCATCCATCTCTGAACCTGGCCAAGGATTTCCATATCCCCCCGACACTATGAACCTATCCCAGTCAACCTCCTCTACAAATTTCTTAGATACAAGATTATAATTTGCATCAACCTCTACCTTAATATAACCCTCCTTCTCTCTATCACTGTGACACAATGCGAACATTCTTATTTCTTCCCGGTAAGCATCAATAAATGATTTAGCAAGTAGATCGCTTGGAATTGAGTTTGTGTAGACTGTTTTCTTGATCGTTTTCATGTCATTAGGATTTATTTAAAGATTTTATATTATCATCTACGATTATTTGATTGACTTGGGCATAGGTCAGTTTTATATTTTGAATAAGCGCAGTTGCGACGGCTTTAATGTTCGACCAGTTTCTTTCAGTTGTCAGAACTTCATTAGTATAATCGAGCAAAAATTTCTGATATCTAATACTTAAGTTTTTTGTCAAATCCTTAAGTGAATTGTCAACCCAATTTTTATAATCTATCCTTGCGCCAATATGATTATATTTCCCCAGCAGTATCTTTTCAGAAACAAGACCTGCCATGCGAATAAAATCAACTTTTAAAAATTTACTCAATTCGTCTGGCCGATAAAAAGAATTTTCCTCATCTAGTTTTCTTAGATATAACGAGAAGCCTTTATCGTGTTTTAAATGGCCAAGACTTTCATCGTCTGAACGTATCGTAACAAATTTGAATTTCCTTTTAGTCAATAAACATGCCACCGCATGACCAGCCTCGTGAAATGAGGTTGCTTCTAATTGTCTTGAATTTTTTGTCATTTGCATTTATTTATTTACTCGAAAAATTCTGCAAGTCTCTTTTTTTCATCTTCAGGCAATTTGTCCTTTAAAGCCTCATATTTCCCTTGCAGATCCTTTGCCTTTTTCATCTCTCTTATTATTTGCTTCAGAAGCGTTTTTTTCTTCCCAGCCTTTCTTTGATTGACTTCATTTTTTCATTTCATCGTAGGTTTTCATGCTATTAGGTTTTTATGGTTTGTGATTATCTGATTCGATGACAGTTAGTTTGCAACTGAGAGGGGTGTATTCCCGATAAAGAACGGGTGTTGTGCTAGGCTTAAAGCAGTCTCCTCTTGTGACATCTTAAGGTAGGTCAAAAATTCACGCTCTGTCTTCCATCCTCCTATTTTCATAATATCATAATTAGAGACTCCTGCAAGTTTCATGTTTGTTGCTCCACTTCTGCGGGCTGTATGTGTTTTGATAAGTTCATATTTCGGAAGAGTCTTCTTTACTTTCATCCCTCCTCGATATTCCTCAATGTTTACTTGCTCATTAATACCGGCCTGAGAACAAATGGTTTTTATGTATTTGTTGAGTTTTTGTTCATGTGTCCGGGGCAGCGTATAGTCATATTTTTTAAGTATCTGATCTAGTTCAAACCTTATCGGCACAACGCATTTTGCCCCTGTCTTTGTTTGAATAAATTCTAATACCTTCATATTGGGGTACGTCTTGACCATGCCTTTGTTAAATCGGGAATAGTCTGAAAATCGCTGTGCCGTGAAACAACCGCAAAGAAAAACATCCTTTGCAATATCTAGGTGTTTGTTCTGAGAGAGATCCAGTTTCAATAATAATTTAAGCTCATCCTCTTTTAGGTAAACATTTTGAACCTCAATGCTCACTGCTTTAAATGTCTTTCTGGTGAATTCTGTATTGTTGTGCAATCCCTCTTCTTTGGATTCCCTCATTATCACTTTGAGTTTTGAAACATGTCTTCCTATTGTGTTCGGGCTATAGTTTTTTGAATTGAAGTATGCCATATAATCATCATAAAAGTCTGTTGTTATATCGTTAAAATCATAAATCTTTCTCGGCCTAAGAGCTTCTTTCTTTGCCTGTAGCTCTTTAATCCGCTTTTCGGTATAAATCCCCTGAAACTCATTAAACATGCTTTGAAAGCCAAGATAATTCTTAACTGTGCCATGATTGTACCGTCTGCTATCAGAGAGTCTTTCTCCAGACGTTATCTCTTTTATGAATCGTTCAATGTATGAATTCAAGTCCTCAACACCAGTTGATTTATTGTAATACTTATCAATTATCTGTTTTAACCATTCTTTTGTTAAATTCCCTTTAAGATTGAGCCTGTTAGAGGAAATAAACTGTCTTAACTGCATAAACCTTGCATCCGTATCAACTTTCATTCTTTCTGTGAAGGTTACGGTGTATGCAGGATTTGGCAGAAAGGTTTTACCCTTATTCCCACTCCAATACTCAGGGAATACTTTCTCCTGTGTAGGTATCCAGTAATCTACCTGGCCCTTCTCCACATACCTTAGATAAACTGTAGCGGGTTGTCCCACTATTTTACTGCGTACTATGAAACTAATCTTTGCCATGGCTTAAATTATAAGTTCAAAGTAAAGTTAAGTCTTTCACAGTATATTCACAAATATTTCTTTATAATAGTTTATCTATTCTTAGAATAATTAATATATCTGTATGAATAATAAGGTGTTTCAGAAAGCTAAGGTGTAGTGAAATAAGGTATTTGACATCCGCCACCGACCTCTTTTAAACAAGTAAACCCGCTGAATATCAGCGGGTTTTGTTTTTATTGGTGGCTTATTTTTGGCGTTAAAATTTTCGTCAACTATTTATATGTATACCCAAGGTACACATAATTGACATCCAATGACTTTATTGAATACCTTATTTAAATTTATCAACCAATTTATTAATTACCCAAAGAGGCAGAAAGCATCAAGATTAACTTGATTATTTTTTAGGATAATTCAGAATATTTGAGGAGATACCCTGAAAATAATACCAAGCATTGGGTGGAACATCGCAGATGCCACTAGTTGGGTAAGCCTGGGAGACCTCAGGTTAGGATAATGTGGACGATCTTTCTCCCAGGTTAACCCTTCCGAATCCCTTTTAAGCTCAAAGGGTTTTTTTGTGACGGCTATTCTCAACATTGTAAGTACTATTCAAATATGTAAATGATGTAACTTAATAAAGCAATTATGTAACTACCCGGATTACAGACAGACATACCTTTGTGAAGTAATTGATCTCTATTTGTTTTTGAATGTGACCAATTAATATCATTTCTAATTATAGTAACATAAATTAAATAAAATTACAATCATGGGAAATCTACTTTATGTCATCGCCGTAATCCTAATTGTCGCATGGGCAATCGGATTTTTTGCCTTTAGTGCTGGAGGCATTATTCATGTTCTTCTTGTCATTGCAGTTATTGCTATTTTATTCAGAATTATTTCAGGCAGAAAAATACTGGATTAATACACAGATTAATTAAAAAGTTAATCATTTTAAATCAAATAATTATTAAAATCAAATTTATGAAAAAATTCATTTTTTGTTTAATGGCAATAATCTTGTCTTTAACATTTCTCCCGGTTCAATCATTTGGTGCAACTAAAGAAAATCCTTCTTCTCCGGTTGCCACAAAACCTCCGGAAACGACAGAATCAGTAGAAGCTAGGACCTTAATACTGAGATTAGATGAAATAAAAGCAATGGATATGTCAAAATTGAAATCGGCAGACAAGAAAGACCTGCGTAAAGAAGTACGTTCCATCAAACGCGAGCTTAAAAGTATAAGTGGCGGCATTTATGTTTCAGCCGGTGTATTAATTGTTGTTTTGATTATACTTCTTGTTTTATTGTAAAATATTAACGACAATAAATTAAAATATCTGATTGTCTCACCGGCGATCAGATATTTTTGTTTCGGGTATTTGTAAGAAATAAGTTATAAAATCAAGATTTTAATTTGAAAAGATTTAATTTATCGAGCCGGAAAACAAAACGAATTCTTTCTTTGAGTGATCCTGCTATTGCATTAATGTTGTCAGATACAATAAAAGGGAAATAAACCTCGAAAAAGTCCCAAATTCCAGCCTTTAGACCTGCTTCATAGAATAGAGTTGGTTTAACACTTGTCCCGATACCATGGTCATTGAGTAATAAATTAACAAAGGCTTTAACAGGTATCTTTGAAACTTTTCCCGGCAGGCCGCTGGTTAAAGAGAGTGAACAAACCCAGCGGCTGTATCCCAGGCTGTCGTTGACAGCAGTTACAAGTCCACCTTCAGACAAAGTCATCTGTCTCGAAAAGAAGGTTTTTGGAAACTCGCTGAAACGGTCGGGATACACCCCCTCGTATAAATATTGTTCACGACCACCTCTGCCGCTTGCAGAAAAAGAATAATATGGATCCGGGGAGGCATCTTTAAGCATCGTTCCTGCAAACGCTCTTAATTCCAGGCCACTTTTCTTTCCTCCATAGCTATACTTATAGTTTAGTTCTATGGATGTCTTTTGATACGACTTCCCTGATTCCAGAGAAACTAACATATTGAAAGGATTGATTATCCCGGTTCTTTCCAGAAGGTATCCGAACTGCAGAAATGAACGCATCTTAGCTTGCATGAGAGATTCAATCTGATTGAGATCAGATGCTGCAATGTAGTAACCAAATATCTTCTGATTAACAGGATTAATGACTCTATTGGATCTTAAATAGAAGTCTGATCCTATTTTTGCTTTATGATAATCCTGATTTCCGGGTACTCCGAACTGTTCTCCTTCAATAGTAAGCGATGCAAGTCTTATGAAACTATTATACGGAATTTTGTTAAATGAAATTTTCCCATAGCCTGTAAATGCCTGATTACGGAAAGAATAGAGCGGCATGACAAAATATTCAACTGGTTTGGGTATGAGTGACCCATTTTGTAATGCAACACCGGCCATAAAGCCATCTGCACTATTCCAGTAAAACGACGGGAAATAAATTAAATATCGATTATCCGGATCTTCAACAGTATATATGAGCTGAAATTTAACAGGATCTGCTTTTCGGAAAACACCTGATGTATATATGTTGTTATTAAGCCTGAATAACTCAGTCATCTTGTGGTCAGGATCGATCCTGATCCGGGAAAAATTACCTGGTTCAGCATTGATCCATTTCTGCCCGTCAAAACCCTCTTCCCATTTTTGCGATAAGACTGAATCTTTCTTTAGTTCGGCTATCAAAAATGGCGCTTTTAACTCTCCATGGTTTTTAATCAGCACTTTCCCATCCCTGAACCTGGCTATCTTATAATCGAGCCTTTTGGTTGTACCAAGAAAATCATCAAAAAACCATGAGAGATCCTTATCTGTATGAGATTCAAAGGCATACCTGAGATCGTCGGGGTGGGGATGTTTGTTTTCCCAGGAACGGTAATAATCATGCATTATGTCATCATAAAGTGAATCTCCAAGGTAAGCCCTGAGGTAGTTGAATCCCATTGAAGCTTTACTATAGATTATACTTTCATAATTATCGTAACTGTATTCAGTAGCTGAAAGATTTATACTCTGTTCAAGGTTTCTGCGGGCAGGAATCAGCCATTCGAGCTCCTGAATCCGTTGTACCGGCATATCATTTATGTGGAAAAATGCAGCTATTTTCTTGTTTTTTATACTTAATTCCCAAAGCTTTTTCTCCGGATATCTTTCATGCATATATCTTGATTCATTTGCAGTTGCGATGCTTTCATCCATAAACGGGAACCTGCGTTCGTCTGATCCTAATGCCGAGTAAAACCAGCTATGGCAAATCTCATGTGCTATTACGTCGTCGAGAAGATAAGAATCATTTGCCAGGCCAATTACGGTCAGACCCGGATATTCCATTCCTGCACCTGAATTCAGAGCACTCTGAACAGCTGTAAATGTGTTATAAGGATAGTCCCCGTTCCATTTTGAGAAATACCATATGGCGTTATTTTCGTATGAGACAGCATTCCTCCAGAGATATGACTCCTGATTAGTAAACATCGCCCATGTGGTTACCTCCCTTCCTGATTCAGGAAGCCTGACATTTCCTTTCAGCACATGAAATCTCTTATCTGTAAACCAGGCGAAATCATGGATATTGTTCTCTTTATACTCCAAAGTTTTCATTTGTATTGATGAAGGAGGAAAGTCTTCCGACACATAATCAGGGATTCTCATCCAGGCGGTATCTGCAGCAAGCTTATCAAGCCATTTTTTCTCTTCTGAGTTCTGAAGGTTTCCTGTTGCGCCAATCACATAATTAGCCGGTAACGTAATGCTTACATCAAAACTGCCATATTCCGAGTAGAATTCACCCTGGTCCAGATAAGGTATCTGATGCCAGCCCGATCTGTCATAGACCGCTGGTTTGGGATACCACTGAGAGATCTGGTATGATTCACCAATATGACCCAGGCGGGATGTTACACCTTCGGGGATCTTAATATGAAAGGGGGTAGTTATATGGATAGTGTCACCAGGATTAAGTGGTGTATTAAGCAGAAGTCTGCAGATATCCGGAAAACCCGGCAAAAGATTCCATTTAATACTTTGATCTCCAACAGCGAATTTTAAAGAATCTATATATCCTCTTAACCTGGGATCCTTGAACAATTTCGACTTTCCATTTCTTTTTAATAACTCTTTGGCTAGTTCCGTATTATTGTCCGAATATGCATTGGGCCAGAGATGAAAATATAAAAAACCGAGAGTGTCCGGGGAATTGTTAATGTATTCAACAGACTCATATCCTTTCAGTTCATGCTTCATATCATTGAGGGTCACATGAATTTCATAATTTACTTTCTGTTGAAAATAAGCCTGTGATGATACTCTCAGAAATGGGATGAGAGTTACAAAGCTCAGGAGTAAATATTTCCGGTAAGAATATTTAACAGGAAGTGCAGACAAACTTTTCAATGGTGAATATTTCATCGCTTAAAAAAGATGCAAGATAGAATTACATTAAGTATCTGACAACATTTTTTTCATGTCAAGATATATAAATTATTTATTGATTTTTGTATGACCTTTAACCAAAACAATCTCAGGTGGAAGCTGGATTAATTAAAAAAAACAATAACTTTATCTTTAAGACTTTTTCATGTTAAAATCTAAAATCAATTAATTTATGAAACATCTTATTATAATATTTCTGTTCGTATTAAATGGTATAACATTTTCGCAGGTATCTGAAAACTCAAAAACCAGCCTGGTCAATATATTGCCTGTACGTGGTTTTTGTATTGCGGCTCCGCAATCAAAGGAGGTCGACCAATTCATTAAATTCATTAATGAAGAACTCGCACCGCGGTCAGTAAATATCCTTATCCTGAGGGTGGATTATAATTACCAGTACGAGAGTCATCCTGAACTCCGCGATTCAATTGCCCTTTCGAAAATGGAAGTTAAAAAGCTGGTTGCGGTATGTAAAAAGAATAACATACAAATTATACCGCAGGTTAATCTGCTTGGACACCAGTCGTGGGCCGGCAAAGCAGGGAATTTATTGAAGGTTTATCCTCAATTTGACGAGACTCCATTGGTGAAGATGCCGGAGAAATATGTGTGGCCAAATGCTGATGGACTATATTGCAAGAGTTATTGCCCCCTGAACCCTGATGTGCATAAAATAGTGTTTGACCTTATTGATGAGATTTGCGATGTATTTGAAGCTGAGGCATTTCATGCAGGCATGGATGAAGTCTTCTATATAGGTGAAGCACAGTGTCCACGTTGTTCCGGAAGAGATAAAGCAGAACTGTTTGCAGGTGAAGTTCGTACTATACGGGACCATCTTGCATTAAAGGGACGTAAGCTGTGGATATGGGGTGACCGGCTGCTCGATGGTAAAACAACAGGATTAGGAGAATGGGAGGCAAGCTATAACAATACATACAGGGCAGTTGATATGATTCCGAAAGATGTGACAATATGTGACTGGCACTATGAACGCCCTGACCAGACACCGGTTTATTTTGCAATGAAAGGATTGAGTGTAATTACGTGTCCCTGGGGGAATGCAGGAAATGCTATACTTCAGGCACAGGATATGGTCAGATTCAGAAACTCATCCACCCCTGAAATGAAAGATCATTATTTGGGCATGATGCAAACAATCTGGTCGGGTGCCGGGCAATTTCTTGATAATTATTATGGAAGGAAACCGGAAAATTCAGATAATTCGCAGGTAAGTTGCTTTAAAGCATTATTTTCTGAAATTCAGAGAATCTCAAAATCGCAATAAAAGGTTCTGAAGAGAATGACGAACGATTCACGGCTCACGACGCAGGGAAATCCAATTCTTTTCTTCCTTGAGTTGTATGTCTTGAGTCTTGTGTCCTTTGTTCTATTTATAGGTACTTGTCATTGAAGATGGTATGACTATCACAAAATCAGCCAGTCCCTTGTTTTCATCGCTTATTTTTTCAATATCGTCCTGAAGAACAGCGGAGATTGTTACAACTTTAATGGAAGGGTTATATTTATTCAGGTACCAGAGAATTCCCATATGCCTGTCGGAATGATAGCTGCCATTAAAATGAATTAGGGTCTGACCTTTCTGCCAGTTATTTACGATTGAATTTGCCATGGTTGCATCCTTTATTGCCTGAGCTTTAGGGAGGTTTTCACTCACCTTTCCCTCCATTGATCCGCCTATTGAACTGCCCATTGAAAGCATATCTTTGTAACAAGCCAGCTCCGGGTCATATTCAATCGGAAGAGGGGCAATATATTTAAGCTCTTCGGGGGAGATCTTCTGAAGTGCCTCAAATCCTCCTGAGGAAACGACTGCAGCATATCGTCGAGGGATATTTGTTGCCACAAATTTTAACCCGTTTCCCTTTGCAAAATTCAACAGAGGTTTATAATCAGTTGAATAATTTTTCCATAAACGGACTTCACTCTCAAATGAGGTCTCTTTTATTATTCCTGCAAAATATTCATCAATAAGTATTTGATTATCTTTCTCAAACATTTCAGCTGACATTATAAGATCCTTTCCTTTTTCTGCAAAAAGACCTTTTGTTAATTCAAGCTCAAGCCAATGTGCGATAGGGTTATCGTGCAGCTCACCAAAAAAGACAACATCTGACTTGTTTGCAGCTTTTAGAACATCCTCATAGTCAGCTCGCTTGCCTTCTCCTGTAAATATTTTATAAGCCGGCTTATCCTGTGAAAATGACTGAAGCGACATCGTAAGAATGAATAGAATTGCGGGTAATTTCATTTTGAGTGATTTATTTGTAATTGTTTAAATGGGGAGTTAAAGAAAGAAACAATAATCGGAATGGCAATGTTCATCAGGTACTTAAAAAGAAAGGGACATGCCACGGCATGTCCCTGCAATCCATGTTAAAAAACCTATTTTAATCCAAACCGATAGCTGAATTTAACAAGGAACACATTATGAGGTATATTTTTACTCTTATTAAACAGATCGCCCACATTGTTGAAAAAATCCATCTGGCCCGAATCGCTGTTATAACTTCTTGTCTGGCTCCAGACAAGGAAGACTGTAGATCCAGGACTGTATTCCCATCTTATCACAAGGTTTGAAAGGAATTGCTTCACGTTAAAATCATTGGTCCCCATTGTGTAGTCAGTTTTTCCATCAAGGTTTTCATCTATATCAAAATGATCTGTGTCAAATGTTATCTGATTATTGGTATAAGTATAGAACCTGTCATGGTATCTGTTTGCCATAGGATCACTTATAAATTTATAATTGTAATACTTTCCGGTTGCGACAAAAGGTTGTCCCCAGTATTGGAAAGTAAGATTCGGACTAAGGTTAAGATTCACTCTGAATGATGTACTGATAGTTTTCTGATCTATACTGCCAAAAATATACCTGGCGGTTCCATCATACTCCGTTTGGGTCACATACTGCAGCTCTGAATATGATTTATTGTATGAAGGACTAAGAGTAAAAACAAGATAATTAGTTGGCTTGAATGTTATATCCAGTTCGGTGTATAAGTTATCAGAGCTGTTTTCAAAACCTTTTGATCCGTTTGTAAAAACATTGAAGACCAGTTTCTTACGATTATCAGTTGATAACCCGATCCGTGGATTGACGCTGCCGGGCAATTTCATCATTGGTCCGCCACGAAGCATATCGGTGGAAAGTGAAGAAGTGTTGAGACTGCCTCCGGTCCATACATTCCAGAAATTTTTCAGAGTTATATTTGCATTCCATTCATAACCTCCTCCGACCCAGTCTCCTCCAAAATTATTAATGGAATAAAAATCAGAATTAAGATTAAAACTCTTATAAATCCATTTTGGTTCGAATTGGTTGTATCCGGCCCAAAGGATATAAAGAATCTGATCTGTTACACGCATGTAACCCAGGTCGTTGGTTTCAAAGCCGGGTGTTTTCCATAAGGCTGCACCCAGAAAATTCCAGTGTCCGTTTTGTTTCATTATCTGCATTCTCCCTCCTGCACCGCCAAGAGAAGTCCTGTTTGTATCCAGTACAGCGTAGTTTTTACCGGGTCGCTGGAAATAATGTGCAGAAGATTCCTGCGTATTGGTGATTGCTTTTTTAGAACCCTCAACAAGGCTAAATGCAGTATTGAGGTTAAACATCCAGTTTTTATTCTTAAAGTATTGTGTAAAATCAATTCCTCCAGTGTATGCTGCCTTATGCAAAACGTCTGCTACATCAGCATCGAGTTCCCTGTTTGTGCTGGTAAAAATCCCGCCGATTAATGTATTACCATTGTTAATGTCTTTTTGTATCCGTCCAATAAAGTAATTTGTAAATGGCTCAACTGTTGCCAGTTTTCTTCCGCCAATTGTATCAATTTCTGCCTTTTCCTGCGATGTCATCGCCTCAACAATTCCAATAGAAAGTCCGTCTTTTGTCTTTCCGGTAAGTTTAACTGCACCGAGAATATTAGTTCTGGTCGGTATGTCAGCATACCATCCGTCTTTAAGGTTGGGAGATACTTGTGGCTGTCGGCCTATCCTTCTGGAATAGAAGATATTATCGTTTCCAACTCCACCATCTCCAATACCCAGACCAAAATTTGTGATATTGTTTCCTTCGATAAAGAAGGGACGCTTCTCTGTAAAAAAGGTTTCATAAGCTGAAAGATTTACCACAGACGGGTCGGCTTCGACCTGGCCAAAGTCGGGATTGATTGTCAGGTCCATTGTCATATTATTTGTAACACCTATCTTGGCGTCTATGCCGCCGTTCAATTTTGACAATTTACCTGTTGCCTGGAAAGGATTTTCCGGTACTGCCTGAAAAGTTTCTGTCTTAGCGACGCCATAAGGGGTTACATCGAAAATTTTCCGCGGTTTAATCTGCTCCAACCCTTTTAGTTCACCAAACAGATGAACCATTCCGGCAGCATCTCTTGGAATATGTTGCCAGAAAGTTGTTTCATTCTTTCTGTATAAAATTCTTGCTACATCCAGCCCCCATACTACACCAGAGTTTTTATCAAACCTTACCTGGCTGAAAGGGATTTTCATCTCTGCAACCCAGCCTTCTTTGTTGATTGACGTTTTTACCCACCAGTTCGGATCCCAGGATGAATCTCCGTTTCCAGAGTCATTGGTAAACATCTGGTCGTACTTAACCCCTGCAGAACTTACTCCAAACAGGAAACCCGTGCGAAGATCATGAAAACTATCAAGAATTATGCCTACGAGGTCTCCATCAGCCTCATCCCGTCTTGTCAAACGATTAACAATACTATCAGGTGAAGTATCATATGATTTAATTGCTACATAGAGATTGTCATCATCAAACAATATCTTGAATTCAGTCATTTGAGTTTCCGGTCTGCCGCTGTACGGCTGATTTTGAGTAAAACCACCTGCCCAGGTACCGGCTTGCCATGCTTCATCGTCGAGAATCCCGTTGATGATTGGAGGGGTAGTTATTTGTGTTGCTTTATATTGCTTCTTTTCGGGATCCTGTCCAAAAAGAACCGGCAGAAGCATAAATATGAGAAGTATAGTAATGAAAATTCTTTTCATGCAGAATATTGATTTTATAGGTTTCTTTGTAAAGACGTATAAGAAAGAATTTTGATGCAAAGAATCATCTATTTTTATTTTTTCTAAATAAATTCAGGGGTGATAATTAATACAGACATTCTGATGGGATTGCTACCCTACTCATAAAGCCGGATAAATTCAAATGTATTACCCGTGTATTCCAAAAACTTCAGGAAGTCAGTTTTTGAAATAACCAATGAAGCGGTGTTTATATTCGGATGAAAGGTAAGCCTGTCAAATTCATTTAACTTCTCATCTATAAACAGATGAACGTGTTTTTCTGTGTCATTAATCAGACCGAATGGTGAAACAGAACCAGGTTCGACTCCCAGATATTTTCTTAGTCGCTGATCTGAACCAAATGTAAGCTTCCCCTGCTTTAACCGTTTCTCAAGATCCCTGATATTAAGTTGTCTCAGGTGTTCAAGGATAACGAGATAATGTCTGTTTCCTTTATGATTTCGAAAGAAGATGTTCTTACATCTTCCTGAATTGTAGTTTTTCCAGTGGACCTTAGCATCTTCAATGGTCGCAAGAGGAGGATGTTCATGATACTCAAACTGAATATTCAGCTTTTCGAAAAGCAAATAAAGTTCTTTTTGTCCCATCATCAGGAATCAGCTTTTTTCGGGATAAATAAAAATTCCATTTCGGCAAGTATTGCGATATCCATTCCTCCCTCTTTCAGGTCAATATCTCCTTCTTCATAAAACCATTCAACAATAACCGGTATCCCATGTGGGATTAGTCTCTTCAACTCTGTAAAAATGTCATACAGAAATTTCGCTGAGGATGAATTGAAATAAACTAAATCGGTCTGAAATTTTAGAGGGTAATCGGGTTTATAATTTTTATACTTTCCTTCAATAATTTCATTAACGAAAACTACAACCCACTCAATAACAGGATAATACATTGCACGAACATCTTCAGGGGAAGATATTCCGCGGATGAGAAAAATATTTTCCTGGGGTGAAAAATGAACCTCCGGTGTTAAACTTGTCGGACTGATATAAAGTTTTTGTATCTGCATACCTTTTTACAAAATTGCTTCAATAATTTAATAAACCCAAATCTGTTTTAATATTTTCTCAAATTATAATAATTTATTCATTTCAACCTCCTGGCAATAGCCTGTATCTTCGAGGAGTGAACTTTTTGAATAAGCATCAACTGCCAACCTGTCGCATATTTCATTTTCAATGTTATTATCGTGTCCTTTTATCCAAACAAACCTGACATTGTGTTTCCGGTAGATCTTAAGAAACCTTATCCAGAGATCCGGATTTTTTTTCTTTTTGAAAGCTTTGGATTCCCATTGGAACACCCATCCTTTCTCTACGGAATCTGCAATATATTTTGAGTCGGTGTAAACAACTACCCTGCTACCGGCTATTTTCAGGGTTTCCAGTCCTTCAATAACTGCCAATAGCTCCATCCTGTTATTTGTTGTAAGCCTGTACCCGGCCGATTTTTCAAGCCTGTGCTTCCCCGAAATAAGTACAACACCATATCCTCCCGGACCCGGGTTTCCGCTTGAAGCTCCGTCGGTATATATTGTTATTTCACCTGGCATGAGGAAGTACAAGACCTGAGTTGGTAATGAAAAGCTTTATTGCAATCGATAACAGGATGACACCGAAAACTTTTCTGAGAATTTGCAGCCCGCCTGCCCCCAGTATTTTTTCAAACAATGAAGTTAATCGTAATACAAGATAAATTACTACCATGTTTAAAACAAGCGCAATAAAGATATTAATTGTGTGATATTCTGCTTTCAAAGATAGAATTGTAGTAATTGATCCGGCACCGGCGATTAACGGAAATGCTATTGGAAATATTGAACCTCCACCTTGTGACTCGTTTTTAAAGAGTTCTATACCAAGGATCATTTCCATGGCTATCAAAAAAATGATAAAAGAACCGGCGATTGCAAATGACGATACATCAATTCCAAAGATGCCAAGTAACGGGCTGCCTATGAATAAAAATGCCAGTAATATTAAGAATGAGACAAATGTAACTTTGGCTGATTTAATTTCACCGGATTTGGCTTTAATATCAATTATTATTGGAATTGACCCTGGTATGTCAATGATTGCGAAAAGAACCATAAAAGCTGCAAGAATCTCAATCAGGCTAAAATGCATAGTTAAAAATTTCTGCAAAGATAAGCACAAAAATGTTAAAACCTTCAATCTCTTATCTTCATGAACTCACCCCTTAATCCCCTTTGTTTTTTTGCCCCCCAACCCCCATTTGGGGGAAGGCCGCTCTTGCTTTGCCGTAGCGGTTACGCAAATACGAAGGAAGCGGACAGGGGGCATTACTCTCATAACAGGAACTACGTTGGGATGGCAAAAAAATACCCCCTTTCTCCTGGGAGAAGGGGGCAAGGTGGAAGAGGCTTTTAATTTATCTTACTGAACTATAGTCATTTCATCAACAAGATGTTTAGCTCCTGAATAAACATCCATTATCCAGAGAATATAGCGGATATCGACAACGATTGTCCTTTGAAGTTCAGGTTCATATGCTATGTCGCCGCTCATTGATTCCCAGTTACCATCAAATGCCAATCCGATCAATTCGCCGTTGCCATTCATCACCGGGCTGCCGGAATTGCCGCCTGTAATATCATTTGTTGTAAGGAAGCAAACCGGCATATAACCTTTTGAAGATCCATATCTGCCATATTCCTTCTTATTATTCAGATCGATGAGTCTTTTAGGAAGGTCGAATTCATAAT
Organism: Bacteroidales bacterium; assembly: GCA_003141415.1. Lineage (GTDB taxonomy): Bacteria > Bacteroidota > Bacteroidia > Bacteroidales > VadinHA17 > LD21. The sequence goes on along the minus strand of PLLX01000059.1, from coordinate 34,901 downwards.
CACCTGGTTTGTACTTATCTACAACACCCTGAAGGGTCGTGTAGTATTTATAGGTAACAGCATCTCGGGGGTCATAATCCTGTACAGTTCCGTAAGAAAGACGCATCGTTGAGTTTGCATCAGGATACTTAGTTTTATCGGGAACCATTTCCATTAAAGCAGCAATCCAGAGTCTTTTTCCTGTGGCAAGGGTTGCATCAAACTGACTTGATGCTTTAGATAGTTCTCCTCCTTTAGCATAAATTGAAGTAGTTGTAAGATAAACAGGATCTGTCTCAAGGGTTTTAAGAACAGGCTTACTTAGGAATGCGTCCAGTTTTGCCTCACTTGCAAACAGAGATTTAGCAAACATATCATCAACGAACTTATCAATGTCCCCTTTATACTTCTTATCAACAATGTTCACATAAAAATCAGGATGGAATTTAGCCGGCACATCTGCCCTGAAAAGCTTAAGCATAGCTTTCATCGATTTATTATCGGTAGGGGGATTATAATCCTTAAAAAAGTTGATGCTGTTGTTTTTGATCTGAGTAACTGCATCAGAAATTTTCTGATTATCTTTTGATTTAAGTGCTGCGATCAAATCTGCAACCCCACGGTTCAAGCTGAAAAGCTCACACCCCTGGTTGCATTCATTGATATATTGAAGTGCATTATAATATTCTGCCCTGCCTTCAACCGCTGTTTTTATCATATTCAGCGCTTCCCCGTATTTGGCTTTACGTTCGGGAGATGCTCCTACCCATTTGTTAAACTGATTTTCAAGTTCCTCTTTCTCTGCTTTCACATTTAGTTTTTCAAGACTACCTTTCTGTCCGATGGAATATTTCCAGTAATTTGAAGAACCGGAATATTTTGCTGAATACTGAATATTTACCTTCTGATCGGCCAGCATATCTTTCATCCATATATCCTGCTTTATGCCACGGATTTTTATCCTGTCGGGATGTACGATCTGCAGTAGTTCATTAACTTCATATGAGGTCATGTATCTGTTTGTCCTTCCGGGATATCCGAGGATCATTGCAAAGTCACCTTTATTACGATCTTTTATTGAAACCGGAAGAAAATGTTTAGGTTTCAGGGGAATATTTTCTTTTGCATATGGGGCAGGTTTCCCATCTGGTCCAGAATAAACACGGAATACGCTGAAATCGCCTGTATGACGCGGCCATTCCCAATTGTCAGTATCGAAACCGAATTTGCCTATCGATGAAGGTGGAGCCCCGACCAAACGCACATCATTATATCTCTCATATACGAGAAGATAAAAATAATTTCCGCCATAAAAACTTGCAACCTGTACCCTGTAATTATTTCCTTCACCAGCTTTCTTCTCAATTGCCTGTCTTGCCTCAGTTACTGCTGCAGTCCGATCTGTTTCACTCATTCCCGGTTTTACGTTTGCAAGAACCTGACTGGTTACATCTTCAATTCTGATGAGGAATGTCACCGATAGATTGGGGTTTGGCAACTCTTCTTCTTTCGTCGTTGCCCAGAATCCGTCACGGAGATAGTCGTGGTCCACACTGCTATGTGCCTGAATTGAACCATATCCGCAATGGTGATTTGTGAGGATGAGACCTTGCGCAGAAACTATTTCTGCTGTACATCCACCGCCAAAAACAACAACAGCGTCTTTAACACAAACTTTGTTGAGACTGTAGATATCTTCTGCGGAGAGCTTCAGACCTAGTTCAGTCATTTTACCCATATTTAACTTTTCGATTAGCGGCAGCAGCCACATTCCCTCATCAGCTTTAACTTTGATTCCAAAATTGAGAATCAGGATCAATAATAATGCAAATAATTTTTTCATAAAGTATAACTTAATTTAGATGGATTTTAAATTGCCGGATAAAGATAACTTTAAAAATTAATAATGGGATATTCAAAATTCGAATTTCAACTGGCTATCGAAAAGAGTAAAAGATTTCCTGTGGTAAGGAGTTATTCCATATTTCATAATAGCTGCCCGGTGAAAAGAGGTGGGATATCCTTTATTCTTATTCCAGCAATATACCGGGTATTCATCATGAAGTTTTTCCATGAACTCATCACGGAATGTCTTTGCAAGCACAGAGGCAGCTGCAATCGATAAGAAAAGTCCGTCGCCTTTGATTATTGTCTTATAATTAATGTCTTTATAGGGGTAAAACGTGTTCCCGTCAATTAGCAGGAATTGCGGCACTTTTTCAAGGCCCTCAATTGCAATATGCATCGCTTTTATAGATGCCCGGAGTATATTCATTTCATCAATTTCAGTATTATCAACAAATGCCACTTTCCAGGAAATTGCCGAGTTAATTATCTCATCCTTCAAAAGAGCTCTTTGTCTTGCTGAAAGTTTCTTGGAATCATTGAGAACCGGATGTTTATAGTTTTTTGGAAGGATAACTGCTGCAGCTACTACTGGTCCTGCAAGACACCCTCTTCCGGCTTCATCGCAACCCGCTTCGGTAAGATTATGATAGAGGAATGATTTTAGCATTGTGCGATAAAAAATTTATTAAGTCCTTAAAATACATCAGAATCAGACTTATGTCAGGAGGGGCCATAATATATGATAAAATATTAAGTTGTAATGCATGTTTTTAATCAAGTTATTAACATATTTATCAACAAAAGTTATTACTTTTTCAAAAATACATTTATATTTGATCTTCCAGAATAAATATAACATGATTAAAGGAACTAAAGTTTTAATATTTTTATTGCTTTCTTCCTGGGCAAACGGCTTCTCCCAGCAATTGTCGATCCAGGTATTAGTTCCAGCTGCCGGTCAGGCGACTAACGGAGTAATAAATTATTCACAAACTATCGGAGAGACTGCAGTAGAGATAATAAGTTCCGGATTTATACTTACGCAAGGCTTTCAGCAACCAGGCATGACGATTACGTCAGATATACAACCTGAGGGTACCGGAGTTGATGTCTATCCCAATCCTGCAACAGATTTTGTAAACATTAAATTATTTGGGGATGTCGCCCGAAAGATCCGGGTTGAGATAATCAATTTTAACGGGACGATAGTCAGTTCAATGACAATGGATTTTATTACTAAGTACTATTATGTACAGCAGGTTGACGTTTCCAGACTATCGCTTGGTTTTTATTTTGTGAGAGTAACCAGTGATGATTCAATAATTAAAAGAGTATTTAAAATTGAAAAAATGTAATACCGAAAACTATGACTTTAAAAGGTTTTAAAAGGTACTATGCGTTGTTAATATTTTTACTTGTTGGGTCAGCCTCTTTTGGACAGGATGTTCCGTTGGGCATCTTTTATCAGGCAGTGGCTAGAGATAATTATGGTAAGGAACTTGTCAACAAGGACATTGATGTGAAATTTTCAATTATCTCAGGGAATCCGCTTGGTACTCTTGTTTACCAGGAACTTTTTGCTCATGTTACAACCTCGAAATTCGGTGTTTTTTCATTGATTATAGGTCACGGTACGCCAACGGGAGGTCTTTATGGTGAACTATCACAGATTCAATGGAGCACGGCTTATCATTATCTCAAAATAGAAGTAAAATTTGATAATGATTTTATAGATATGGGAACCATGCAATTCCTTTCCGTACCATATGCACTATATGCTCAGAAATCTCTTGAGCCGGGACCTGCAGGACAAAAAGGTGATCAGGGCGCAAAAGGCGACCCTGGTGATCCGGCAACTGATAAACAGACACTCTCCTTTGATGGTAATAACCTTTCAATTTCCAATGGAAACACGATAAACCTTTCAACTCTTAAAATTCCTGCCCAGCTTACACTTCTTGGAGACACACTATCAATATTAGGTGGTAATAAGGTTGGTTTGACCAATCAGATTCAGGATTTACAGCTTGATATCAATAATAAACTGAAAATAACCAAAAACAGTTCTGCAACTGCAATTGATCTAAATCCGTTTAAACAAAATCTTTCTTATGATAATGCAACCGGATTGCTCAGTATTTCAAATGGCACAGGTGCTGATATTTCTGCGCTTAAAACCGCCGCGATTCAGGATATTCATCTGACAGGTAACCAGCTTACAATAGATAAAAATTCAACCTCCACAGGGGTTGATTTGAGTAAATATATGGATAATACAGATAATCAGACGATTTCATATAGTCAATCCAATAACTCTCTGACCATAAGTAATGGAAACACAATTTCACTTGGTAGTATGGTTGCCTTCAGGGCTGAAAAAATTAATCCTACAGGACCAGTTGGAACAGAAGTCCCTTTGGTTTTCGAAACTGTTAGATATAATGATGGGCTAGCTTATAATAATACAACAGGTGAATTTTTAGCTCCGACTGATGGAATTTATACCTTCAATGTAAGATATGATGCCGCAATTGGAGCAAAAATATCGTTATATCTAAATGGACAACTTTATGAAATAATTGCTGATGTACTCTCAAATAGTGGTGCTGTTTACAGAAGCATCACTATGAAATTGGCTATGAATAACATAATTAAAGTTATTGTCAGCACAGGTATTGCAACCCAATCCGGAACTGGATCTTTTTCAGGCTTTAAGGTTAATTGATGGAACACCTCTGGTGTTCTGAAAAATATTTGTACTTTTTTCTATTATTGGTGGAACGCCTCCGGTGTTGATTATAGTTAGCTCATTATTAATAAATAAGATTTGACACTAATTCCAAAAGACAGTTTTAAAACAAACCGCGGAGCGGTTCCATCAATAATTGAAATCATTATTCGGTACTCAGCGTTTCTCTGTGCAATAAAAGAATATTAATAAACAAATTCTATTCCAATTTCTTAAGCCTGTTTCCGATAACCTTGAATACAATCAGGGTGAATAAACCCGCTGCCAGAATACCCGTCACATTACTCACTATGTCTTTTAAGCTGTACGTCCTCCCGGGGATAAGTTTCTGGTGAAGTTCATCCAGAATAGCAAAAAGGATAAGACTTACCGTTATCAGTATAAACTTTTTGTAATTGATCTTAAATTCTTTTCCCGTAAATGAAAGATGAGCCATAAAAGTTAAAACTCCATATTCACAAAAATGCATCATATAATCGAGCCTGATCTCAGCCCTTGCAGTATGGATCTTTAATGTTGGGATATTGGGTAAGGACGATAAAATAATTATCGTTAAAACCCAGGCAATTAACAAATACCTTGCAAAAGGACGGAGAAAGATGATAAGCTTTAACATATTTGTTCTTTAGAAGGCCAAAATTAAAGTTTTAAGCCTTATAATCATCCGATAAATTACGACGTATTATGATTATTCATTATTTTATATGATAAAAGACTAAATTTGTCCAAAAATTCATAAATGATAACTAACGAACAGATAAAAGCTTTATCGGGACGCCGTGATGCGTTAAGGAGGTATCTTTGACATCCAGGGCAAACTTGAACTAATAGCAGAAAAAGAAAGCCTGTCACAACAACCTGGTTTATGGAATGATCCGAAAAAAGCTGAAGATCTTCTGAAAGGAATTGCTCAATTAAAAAGCTGGACATCAGCTTTCGACAAGATTACCTCTGCCATCGATGATATAAGTGTGATAAATGATTTTTACAGGGAAGGTGAAACAACGGAAGAAGAAGTTGATAACCAGTATAAAATCTGCCTCTCTCTGATCGAAGATCTGGAAGTCAGGAATATGTTGCAGAAAGAGGAAGATCAGTTAGGGGCAATTCTGAAAATAAATTCAGGTGCCGGAGGGACTGAAAGCAATGACTGGGCTGCAATGCTGATGCGAATGTATCTGCGTTGGGCTGAAAGAAACAACTATAAAGTTAAAGAGCTTGATTATCAGCCTGGTGATGAGGTTGGCATTAAATCTGTGACATTGGAGATAGAAGGGGAGCGGGCTTATGGTTATCTGAAAAGCGAAAATGGTGTACACAGGCTTGTCAGGATCTCACCATTCAACGCACAGGGGAAACGTCAGACAACTTTTGCATCGGTCTTTATTTCCCCGCTTGTTGACAACAACATCGAGATTGAAATTAATCCGGCTGATATAACCTGGGATACATTCCGGTCGAGTGGTGCAGGTGGACAGAATGTTAATAAGGTTGAGACAGCTGTGCGGCTGAGACATAAACCTTCAGGACTTGTAATCGAAAACCAGGAGACACGGTCACAGCTCAATAATAAAGAGAATGCATTGAGGATCCTTAAATCGCAGCTTTATGAGCTCGAACTGAGAAAACAGAGAGAAGAGCAGGCAAAGATTGAAGGTGAGAAGAAAAAGATTGAGTGGGGCTCACAGATAAGATCTTATGTACTTCATCCATATAAAATGATTAAGGACCTACGCACTAACCATGAGACGGGAAACGTACAGGCAGTTTTGGATGGTGACCTGAATCCGTTTATAAAAGCTTTTCTAATGGAATTTGCAGGCAAATAATTAAAGATTTCGTAATCATCTGAATATGATAAATTTCATAAAAACTATGATCGCCAATTCATTTAATTTGTGTTTTTAATTACAACCTTGTGAAGAATGTTGCAAAAGGAAAAATTATTTGATCACTTTCCCCCGGTGACCACAAAGGAGTGGATGGATAAGATCAAGAGTGACCTGAAGGGAGCTGACTTTAATAAAAAACTTGTCTGGAAATCAAATGAAGGGTTTGAAGTAATGCCTTTTTACCGAATGGATGATATTGAAAACCTCATGTATATCAATACCCTGCCCGGAGAATTCCCATATCTGAGAGGTACAAAGATTAAGAATAACAACTGGCTCATAAGGCAGAACATAGAAGTCTCCGATTATTCTGAAGCTAACAGGAAAGCTCTTACAATTCTGATGAAAGGAGTTGATTCACTTGGCTTTATTATAGCTGATCCTGAGTCAGTTAATGAACTGAATTTCGATATTCTTCTAAAAGGTATTCAACTCGAAGCTATTGAAATAAACTTCCTCTCAAACGGGAAAGCAAAAGAGATAATTGATCTTATAGCCAATCTTGTAAAGAAAAACGGGTCAGATCCTCTGGAAATCAGGGGAGCCTTTGAAGCAGATCCATTAAGCAGGCTTATGCTTAACGGAACGTTATGTATCCCTCCGGAACAGGGATTTGATTATCTGGCTTCAGTAGTAAATTCTGGAACTATTCTTCCGAGGTTCAGGGCAGTGCATCTGAGTGCTTCGAACTTTAATAATGCAGGGGCCGATATAGTTCAGGAACTGGCATTCGCTATTTCGATGGGAAGCGAATACCTGGAACAACTTACCCGTAGAGGAATAAGTGCAGATATTGCTGCTTCAAAGATCAGGTTCAGTTTTGGAACCGGATCAAACTTTTTTCAGGAGATTGCAAAGTTGAGAGCTGCCCGTCTCCTCTGGTCTGTTGTCACAAATGGTTTTCATCCTGTTAAGGTTGAAAATATTAAAATGGATATACATTGTATTACAAGTGAATGGAATAAAACAGTATATGATCCATATGTAAATCTGCTCAGAACTCAGACTGAAGCAATGTCGGCTATTCTGGGAGGAACAGATTCGCTTACAGTAGAACCTTTTGACATTGTTTTCAGACGACCTGATGAATTCTCTGAAAGAATCTCCCGGAACCAGCAACTGATACTTAAGGAAGAAGCTTATTTCGATAAGGTGGCTGATCCTGCTGCTGGGTCATATTATGTTGAAACCCTTACAAGCCTGATCGCAGAAAATGCCTGGAAATTATTCCTTGAAATTGAAGATCAGGGTGGGTTCCTGTCATGTCTGAAATCAGGATGGATACAGAGAAAATTATCGGAATCTGCGTGCGGCAGAAAGTTGGATATTGCAAATGGTAAAGAGATACTACTTGGGACAAACAGATTTCCGGACCTCAATGAAAAAGCCCCTTCAGAAATTGAGTTAACCAGAGTCTTTAAATCAACGGTATTGGGAAGTGATCTTCTGATTGAGCCGATAAAACTTTTCAGAGGATCAGAGGAGTATGAAAGGTTGAGATTAGAAGGTGACAAAAGGAGTAAAAATGTAGATTATGAGACCAAAATTCAGATATAGTGACCTTAAGAACCTTCCTGTCACCGAAAAGGACCCGAGTGTATGGGGAAAGGATAATGAATTAAAAAAAGATTGGGTAACTCCGGAAAGGATCCCAATCAAGAGCGTTTATACTAAAGAGGATCTTGCAGGTATGGAGCATCTTAATTATGCTGCCGGGCTGCCGCCATTTTTGCACGGACCATATTCAGGTATGTATGCAATGTTGCCCTGGACCATCAGACAATACGCAGGATTCTCCACAGCTGAAGAATCAAATGCATTTTACAGGCGTAATCTTGCCGCAGGGCAGAAGGGGCTATCAGTAGCTTTCGACCTTGCTACTCACAGGGGATATGATTCGGATCACGAAAGGGTTACCGGGGATGTTGGAAAAGCAGGAGTAGCTGTCGACTCAATTCTTGATATGAAATTGCTTTTCGACCAGATACCTCTCAATAAAATGTCTGTGTCAATGACAATGAATGGAGCTGTTTTGCCGATAATGGCTTTTTATATAGTGGCAGCGATTGAACAGGGTGCGCGGCTCGATGAATTAAAAGGGACAATTCAGAATGATATTCTGAAAGAATTCATGGTAAGGAACACTTACATTTATCCACCTGAATTCTCAATGAGGATCATTGCCGATATTTTCCGGTACACATCTGAAAAAATGCCCAGGTTTAATTCAATAAGCATCTCAGGTTATCACATGCAGGAGGCTGGAGCGACTTGCGATATAGAACTTGCATATACTCTTGCAGACGGACTTGAGTACCTGAGAACAGGAATTAAAGCGGGACTTGATATCGATGCTTTTGCTCCGAGGCTCTCATTCTTCTGGGCGGTCGGAATGAATCATTTCATGGAAATTGCCAAGATGAGGGCAGCACGTTTGTTATGGTCTAAGATTGTCAGTGAATTCAATCCAAAAAATCCCAAATCTCTGGCTCTCAGAACTCATTGTCAGACATCAGGTTGGAGTCTGACCGAACAAGACCCATATAATAATGTTGGGCGCACTTGTATCGAAGCTATGGCTGCAGTATTAGGACATACACAGAGTCTTCATACAAATGCCCTCGATGAGGCTATCGCATTGCCAACAGATTTTTCAGCACGGATTGCCAGAAATACCCAGATATATATTCAGGACGAGACTCAGGTTTGCAGGGCAATTGATCCCTGGGCAGGGTCATACTATATTGAAACCCTGACACATGAGATTGTTCAGCGGGCCTGGGAGCATATTAAAGAAGTTGAAAGTCTTGGCGGAATGGCAAAAGCAGTCGAATCGGGAGTTCCTAAAATGAGGATTGAAGAGGCAGCTGCCAGGGCCCAGGCCAAAATTGATTCAGGAGTACAGACAATAGTCGGAACAAACAAGTACAGGCTTGAAAAAGAAGATCCGCTTGATACACTTGAGGTAGATAATTCGGCAGTGCGTGAATCGCAGATAATCAGGCTCGCGGAACTCCGGTCAGAAAGAAACGAAGCAGAATGTCAGGCTGCACTTGATGAAATAACCAAATGTGTTCAGACCGGCGAAGGTAATCTTCTTGAATCAGCTGTGGTGGCAGCTGGAAAACGCGCAAGTCTGGGCGAAATATCTTATGCATGTGAAAAAATTGTCGGGAGGTACAAAGCAGTGATACGGACAATATCAGGTGTTTATTCATCGGAGTACAAATCTGATGATGATTTCAAAGAAGCCAGGGCACTTGTTGCCAGGTTTGCAGAAAAAGAGGGCCGCCAGCCCAGGATAATGATCGCCAAGATGGGCCAGGATGGTCACGATCGGGGTGCAAAAGTTGTTTCTACAGGATATGCGGATATTGGCTTTGATGTGGATATCGGGCCACTTTTCCAGACTCCCTCTGAGGCTGCAAAACAGGCAGTTGAGAACGATGTTCATGTATTGGGTGTCTCCAGCCTCGCTGCCGGCCATAAAATACTTGTTCCCCAGGTAATTCGTGAGCTGAAGAGACTGGGAAGGGAAGATATACTTGTAATTGCAGGAGGAGTAATCCCTCATCAGGATTATCAGTATCTGTATGATTCAGGTGTGGCTGCAATATTTGGTCCCGGTACATCGGTATCAAAAGCGGCTAAGCAGATTCTGGAGATATTATTGGAAATTTATCATTAGTAAATGGTAATTTTAAGGGGGAAAAATTATTGACCATCAAATTAGAAACAAACTTCCTTCAAACCATCAATTTGCACAAAAATAATTTAATATATAAAAAGAAAGAAAGTAGATAATAACTTTTAACTTTGAGTTAAATTTAAAACACTAGTGTTATGAAAAACTTAAAACAGATTGTATTAATAGGAGTTCTTTTAGTCTTTGGAATTTCATTAACTTCGTTTGGACAGAAGTCTAAACCCTGGGACGTTCCGGCTAATTTCAAAACTATGAGCAACCCTGTTAAATCAGATGATGCAAGTATTCTGGCCGGGAAAGATCTTTTTAATAAGACTTGTGCAGCATGCCATGGGAAAACCGGTTTAGGTGATGGTCCAAAATCAAAAGGATTAAAAACATCCGTTGCCAGTTTTTTGACAGCCGAATGTCAGAAACAGACTGATGGTGATCTGTTCTATAAATCAAAAACCGGACGGGGAGATATGCCGAAATATGAAGGTAAAATTGATGATACTGGTCTTTGGCAAACAGTTAACTATATAAGATCGTTAAAGAAATAATTTCAGAACATTTCTGAATCATATAAGGGTGTCTCAATAGGGCACCCTTTTCTTGTTTTGGACTTTGGTTCGAGATAAATGGAATTTTTTTAATGAAAAGTCCTGAGTAACAGGATTAAGATTTTGAGAGTAGGAGATTCCTCACTACGCTACAGGAATGACATGGCAATTAGGTGATTACTGGGGGGAAGCAGTGGCGATTCGTAAACGAATGCCACTAAAATGATGACTTGTATCGCGAATCGCCACTTCTTCCCTATTACCGCCCCCTAAGCGTGTCATTCCGAGCGAAGCGAGGAATCTCATTATCAAATAGATAGAATTATAATAATGAGATTTTCAAATATCATTTTACAAGTTTCATTTAATCTATCCAATACAATCCAATCAAGGATAATTTAGGAACCTTCTATAAATTTAAATTAGCTCTTTTCTTTACACAGTTACCGGGACTTTGTCAACCTTTTCTTTTCTTTTCTTTGAACTTAAGTCATCTATACAGTAATCTTCAAAAACTATTGCTATTGCTATTTTACTCAGAAATGTAAAAAGTAAAAAGCCGCTTGAAAATATCATTACCGCAGTCCGGGCTTCAGTTATAGAAGGAGTATAAACATATATTTGTCCTAACGTGTCAGGAGTAAATCCCGGAACTATCAATGCTATTCCTTTTTCAATATACACACTACCGTAAATCAGAACAGCTCCGATATTAAGTGTCAGGAAATTTTTTCGTGTACCTGGAATAAGAAATAGCAGAAATGCGATGCTCCCCATTGCTATTGAAGACCAGCTATAGATAACAATTTCATGATTTTCCCCGATTCCAAACAATAAATATTTCCAGTATAAAATATTTTCGGTTCCGGAGTAAAATTCTTTGAAAAGTTCAGCTACAGTGAAAAACAGATAAATGAACATTGCATAAACCATCAATTCGGCTATCGTCCATATTGCCTCATCTTTTATTTCAAATTTTGTTATTTTACGTAAAATCTGAAACAGAATAAGAAGTATCGCAGGTCCCGAACAAAAAGCAGAAGCTAAAAAACGGGGAGCCAGCAGAGCACTGTTCCAAAAAGGCCTTCCTGGTAAGGCATTAAATAAAAAGGCTGTAACAGTGTGAATTCCGATTGCCAGAGGAATACTGAATAAGACAAGCGGCATCACAAACGATACTTTATATTCCTTCTTGTAAAAATGACAATACAATAAATAAACAACAATGATTAAATTGAGTATAAAATAGGAATTAAGTACGAAAAAGTCCCATGATAAAAGTGATGACGGAAAGTTCAGGATTCCAATTCCGGGAAGCATATGCCAGAATCTTAAAGGATTACCTATATCAACCACGATAAAACAAAGGCACATTATTACAGCGCAAATAGCTAATAATTCTCCAAAAATCACAATTTCTTTGATCGGTTTCCAGTGATAAACATATGCCGGAATAACCAACATTACAGAAGCAGCTGCAACTCCGACCAAAAATGTGAAATTTCCGATATAAAATCCCCATGAAACAGAATCACGCATATGAGTTACGATTAGTCCGTGAGCCAATTGGTTGGCATAACCAAATCCCCCCCAGACAGTTAATAAGATCAGAAAAGTTACCCATGCATAATATGATGCACTTCCTTTAGTGATTATTTTGAAACTGCCGTTTACAAATCGAAAGAAATTCATATGGTTAATTTTTTTTTATTACTTGCAGAATAAATTTATTTATACCCCGAAGAAATAGTAAAATCTTGGTTGGGTGTTAAGTTCCTGTTTTAACACCAGTACCCGTTTATTTGCCAGAATATATCGGATTTCACTCTCAGGATCGAGTAAATTCCCAAATTTTCTTGCACCAACCGGACATATTTCAACGCAAGCAGGATATTTGCCATTCCTTACCCTCTTTATACAGAATGTGCATTTTTCGACTACGCCCTTCATCCTTGGTCTGTTTCCTAAATAGTGAGTTTCCGGATTTACTTCATCAGCAGGTATAGTTGGTTCTCCCCAGTTAAAATGTCTTGCTCCGTAAGGACAGGCAGCCATACAATATCTGCAGCCTATACACCAGTTATAATCAACCACAACAATTCCGTCGGGCTCCTGCCATGTAGCTTTTACAGGACAAACCTCAGTACATTGAGGATTTCTGCATTGCTGACATTGTACCGGAACATAAAAATATCCTTCCTCGGGAACAAGTTCAGGATTATAATGAACGTCAGAATGTGCAAAGTCAATACCTTTTTCCTTTTCCATCTGCAAAACCTGAATATAATGAATCTGAGGATCACGTGATTGATTATTTTCTTTAACACAAGCATATACACATCTTCTGCATCCGACACATCGTGATAAATCGAGTGCATAACCAAATTCTACTCCGTCAGCGGCAGGTTCATCTGTTACGTGGAATTCTTTACCATACTTGGCTGTGTATTTTTTTTCCAGATCTTTTATAATTTCATCTTTCTCTTTTTTAGATAAGGTTCTGAAGTTTTTCTGTAAAAATTCTTTCATTGTTACGGGGCCGCATCCGGAAAGCGCTAAAGAACCAACTGCAAATAATGAAAGGTTCTTTAAAAATTTTCGACGGCCTGAATAATTAACTGGTTTCTTCATAAAAATCTGTTTTTTGCCTTTTTCTATTTAATTTCTTCATCCTCCCTGAAAGGGGGAGCTTCCGGTTTAATAGGTTTGAATTTCGGGGAATGAGGATTATGGCAGCTTACGCAGAGATAATATTCTTTTTTACCATTCCATTCTCCTGTTCTTCTTCCATGGACTCCTACTTTCCAATCTCTTAATTTATCGCCGTGACACTGACCGCATAATTTATGAGATTCTTTAAAATCAAGTAATTTTCCACTGGCAAGTCTTAATGAATCTCTCTTAATCAGATCATGACAATCGAGGCACCACCGGTTTTCGCTGTCGTGATTGAATATATCCGTAATATCTTCATGCCATTCCAGCTTTCTTCTGACAGGATTAGGCTTACGGAACGCATGACAATCATTGCAGGGGAAAACACCATCGGAGAACGGCGGCGGAGATACGGCTATTTCTTCATGTTTCAAATAACTCTCGCTCTCGGGGTTTATTTTCTGAATTTGACCCGGCTTATAGGCTTCACTTGTATCATTGCATCTGATTATTAAAAAACATACCGATAAAAACAGAAGATATTCTATTTTAAATTTTGTTTTTAGGTAATATTTCATCTTTGTTTTGTTTTTTCAATTAATAGATCATTTTAGAAAAGAGGGACATTAATTGTCAGAATTAAAGAAGATTAAGTCCCTAACAGGATATTTTGATATAACAAATATATGAATTTAGAATATAAATTGAATTTATATTCATAATTTGGTTTAAGATAGCTCTTTATCAATTCTTTAATTGAAATTTTCATCGGCATTGCTTTAATTTTGCACTAAATGTGGATTAAACTCAATTTCTCTTGTCAGAAATTCAAATATCAGGCAAGGCGGTCAATTTATAAATATTTTAAAATTATATTAGGAAAGAATCATATTTATCATATATAAATCGGTACTTCGAATTATAATTATACATTTCAGAGGTTTCAATATTATTGAAAATACTTTTCAGATGGCAGTTCTGGATTTTATCTGGATAATTTTCATCTTCAATTCTGGTTTCTGCGACGCTATAAAGCCTTATATATATCCGCTGGATTTTGTATTTTGTATTAGGATACACACTATGTGAAATAAAATGGTTCCGGGAGATGGAGGATGATCTCTCCCGGTATTGTATTTTCAGGTTTTTTACAATACTAAATTCTGTGCCATGACCGATCACGAAAATGAACTGGAAAAAATTGAAAGCCGTCTGAAATCATTAGAAACCCGACTAGCCCGGCTTGAATCCGCATTTGTTATTCCGGAAAGAGAAAAGATGAAAAGTTCTGAAGAACTAGTTCAGACGCCAGAAATTTTGCTTAATTCAGAAGATATAAATGAGGAAGAGAAGGGCCTTGAATCACAAATCGGACAATTTGGCCTGGCCTGGTTAGGCAATATAGTTTTGCTTTTTGGTATTATCTTTCTTACTCAGTATCTGATGATTCAGGAGTATCGGTTTCTTTCAGTTATTCTTGGTTACCTTTCTGCCCTGTCAATCTATTTTCTTTCAATTTATTTGAAGAAAACAAATGTCCACCTGTCATTCATATTCAAGATGAATTCACAGGTACTCCTCTTTTATTTAACCCTCCGGTTGCATTTTTTTTCCACCACACCAATACTCTCAAACAAGACTGTCTCTGTATTGTTGTTATTGTTTCTGATTGCATTACAGGCATATCTGTCAATCCGGGAAAAGTCCCAGGGTTTTGCCGCATTATTCGTGATTTTTGCATTGACGACCGGAATTATTTATGATGCAGCACAATTCATTCTCCCATTATCGACCCTGGCTGCCGGAGGATCCGTTTATTATTATTACCGGTATAAGTGGGAACCTTTGCTTATTGTAACAATCATTATTAGTTATATATCTGCCTTCGTCTGGCTGCTGGGGAATCCCATAATAGGCCATCCCATGAAACTGATTGCTGAACCGCATTCAGGTGTAGTTTATTTTTTAGGGCTTGGAGCCATTTTTTCCACTACATTATTATTCAGAAACAAAGATAAATCTGAAGATGATTTTTTGACCGGAGTAACATTCGTCAATGGGATATTGTATTCTCTCCTGTTAATTTTTATTGTTTTAGGATTCTTTAGTAAAAATTACGTAGTTCTTTTTTCCGGATTGACTATTTGCAGTCTTGCCTATTCAATATTTCTGCATTCGAAATATGAATGGAATTTTGCCTCAGCTTTCTACGCTCTGTATGGTTTTATGGCAATGAGCATCGCGTTTCAAGGACTCCTGGGGTTTCCACGGGTTTATTTGCTTCTGGCTGTTCAAAGCCTCGTTGTGGTTTCAATGGCGCTCTGGTTCCGTAACAGGTTAATTGTAGTAATGAATAGTCTTCTTTTTCTTATGATCCTGATTACATATCTTATTTCCTCAAAATCTATCAATGACGTCAATTATTCTTTTGCCCTGATTTCTCTTGTTTCAGCCAGGATAATCAACTGGAAGAGGTCGCGGTTACATATTGAAACAGACCTTATGAGAAATCTGTATCTGATTGAGGGATTCTTTATGGTTTTATATGCTTTGTTCCATGCCGTTCCCAAACAATTCATAACACTTTCCTGGACAATTGCTGCCCTGCTTTATTTCTTACTGAGTTTTGTTCTTAAGAACGTAAAATACAGATATATGGCTCTGGGAACTATGATCTGCTCAGCATTTTATTTGTTTTTAGTTGACCTGGCACACATCGAAATCATATACAGGGTTCTTGCATTACTTTTCCTTGCAGCAATCTCTATAGGTATTTCTATCTACTATTCTAACAGGGTTAAAAAGCAGCGTGGCTGAATTCGGATCATGGTAAAAAGCATATTCCCTTCAATATATTTTATGCATTTGAAAAAATCCTTTTAATTTGTATTCACATAATTATCAGTAAATGAAAAATATTTATTTTCTGTACTTTATACTTCTTGTTTTCTTTACCGGCTGTAAAATCACAAAACCCGTAACTGAGAACAGGCCGGAAATAATCACAAAGAAAGCTCCCGCTGCAGATTCTGCTCCCGCTGCAATAAATTATGCCGACCAGACAACATGGCTTCTCGGATATTTTAATCCGGAACTTTTAACTCATTATCCTTATTCAACGTGGTATATAAAAGGATTTGATGATTACCAGGTAAAAACGGATGCTCTTAATAAATTGCTTGATATAAGTAAAGAGGATTTATCTATAAAAATTGTAATGGGAACATGGTGCCCCGACAGCAGAAGAGAGGTCCCACGATTTATGAGGGTACTTGATACATGGCAGTTTCCGGTCGCAAAAGTAACTTTCATAGGAGTAGATGATGCTAAATTATCGCCGGTTGGTGAATATGTCAAACTGGAGATCAAACGGGTTCCGACTTTTATTATCTATAAAAATAATATTGAGGCCGGACGCATCATTGAAAATCCTACGACGTCTTTAGAACAGGATGTGGTTAACATCCTTACAGGAATGAACAATAATAAATAATCTAATATCATGGAAGAGGTAAAAAATAATACGGGACAAAATCTTGGAATTGCTGCTCTTGTAACAGCTGTAATAACTTTTGTACTTGCAGTAATTCCCTGTATAGGTCTGATAGCAATTATTCCCGGAATTATAGCTATTGTAATCGCGTCAGTCGGACTTTCTCAGTCTCGCAGGAACAGCTCACCTCATGGTGTGCTGCTTGCCGGATTAATAATTGCGGTAATTGCTTCGATGATCTCATTTTCGCAGATATTTGTAGCTGGTAAGATTGTTGGAAAAGCTAATAGATGGCCGAACAGCATTCAGAATGTGATAAACGATGTTCAGGACCATGTTACCAAGGATATTGATGATGCAAACGTTTCAATAAAGGTAGAAAGCAATGGGGAAAAGGTTGAAATAAACACCAACTCCAATAAAAAGGATCAGGAGAAAAAACTTGAAGATCTTGAGGGAGGAAACACTCAGAAACGTGACAGTATTCAGAAGCATGATAGTACTCAGAAACATGTTATTGTACGAAAGAAAAAATAAAACTGAACAGAACATTAAGATAAGGCGCCGGAATGAGCCTTACCTTATTATTAATATATTTTTTGCCGGAGTAATATTGCTGATTTTCGCATACTCCGGCATTTTTTCTCCGGAAAAGGATAACTATCCTTTAACCTGTATTCATGAAAAGCTTACAGGTGAACCATGTGTTTCCTGTGGATTATCGCATAGTTTTTCCTTGATTGTCAGGGGGAGAATTGAAGAGGCATTCCAGTGGAATCGTTATGGTATGAGGATATTCCTTTTTTTCGCTGTTCAACTGGTTTTGAGAGTAGCATTTTCAATATTCTATCTGAAGTATCCCGGCACCCGCAAACAATTAATAGTTACTGACTGTATAGGATCGGGAATTATCTTTTTTGTAGCCTTCTGGCCGTTTATTGTCAGTATAATTTCAGGAATTTAAGCCCATGTTCTATAATGCCCCGTGTTTTTTGCTCCCCCGTCCCCCTTCATGGGGATGGACGCGAAGCGGCCAGGGGGCTCTGCTCACACAGTATAAGCCCGCTATACGGGATTGGAAGGCCAAACTCATTATTCCATCTCATTCAGAATATCATACACTAAATTACTCTCAAATCCTTTTGATAACCCGTATCGAAGCAGCTTTGCTTTCAGATCATATTGATTTTTGGCTTTAAATGATTTTCTATGTCCTTCAATCAACCCTCGCAACAATTTGCTATACAGCTCATTATCAATTGAATCAAGGGCTGATTTTATTATATCAGTGGGGAGTTTTTTAGCTCTGAGATGCGCAGCAATCTTAACTTTTCCCCATTTATTGTATTTAAATTTATCTCTGACAAAAGCTGCCGCATACCTCGGTTCATTTATAAAGTTTTCGCTTACAAGAATAGCGATAATCTTCTCAGAATCGCTATTATCAACACCCCATAATGACAACTTATTGTGGATATCATCGCAACAGAATTCCCGGTAGGAGCACTGAGCCATTGCTTTGTCAAGTGCTATCTTAAATATTGCTTTCTCAGGCATTTTTTCTTCCTTTTATTATTCTTTCTTTATCATTAATATCCAAAACGACCGCTATTTCAGAATAATCAAATGTTTTGAGCAACTGAATCAATGGTTTACCCATTGCTTCATTGATCTCAAAATACAAACGGCCACCCGGTAATAAAACACTTTCAGCCAGTTTAAGGATGGCATTATAATACATAAGAGGATCAGAATCAGTAACAAATAAGGCCTGAGGAGGTTCAAAATCAAGTATATTTTTGCCCATTAAAAGTTTTTCTGAATTCCGCACATATGGCGGATTACTCACAATAATACCTGCTTTACTTACAGCTTCCTGGTCTAAAGTGAAGATATCTCCTTTTTCAAATGATACTTTAACATTATTTAAAACAGCGTTTTCGCGGGCAATCATTATGGCATCATCGGAAATCTCTATTCCTGTCAGCATTGCAAATGGAAGGTTTGCTGCCAAAGCAATAGCAATACATCCCGACCCGGCTCCAAAATCAATGATATTTCCCTGATAACCTTTGTTTTCCCTTATGATGAGATCAACAAGCTCCTCTGTTTCAGGACGAGGAATAAGAGTGGAGCTGTTTACTTTAATTGTACAGTTGTAAAAATTTGTTTCCCCAACGATATATTGAATCGGTCTTCCGGATTTAAGCTCCCTGACGATTTCAATAATTCTTTCCGCTTCTCTGTTTCCAACCAGGTAATCATTATCATAAAGCTGATGCAACTTTGTTGCTCCGGTAACAGTCTTAATCAGGATATCAGCAATGGCTCTTATTTCCGGTTCCTTATAAACACTTTTAAGTTCCTTAGCGAGATAAAATCTGATATCTTTTATTGTTTGTATCTTGACACCCATAAGTCAAATTTAGTGTTTTCACTGGAATGACAGAGACAGACGATATTAAATTCATGAGAAGATGCCTTGAACTCGCGGGTAAGGCCGAAGGATTGACGTATCCTAATCCGATGGTTGGTTCGGTAATCGTTTATGATGGAAAGATTTTGGGAGAAGGATATCATATTAGATCAGGTGAATCTCATGCAGAAGTTAAGGCCATTAACTCTGTTTCAGATAAAGCAAAGCTGAAATTATCAACGCTTTATGTCAACCTCGAGCCCTGCTCACATTTTGGAAAAACACCGCCATGTGCAGATTATATTATTTCGAATGAGATCCCAAGGGTAGTAATTGGCACTATTGATACAAGTAATAAAGTCTCGGGTAAAGGAATAAAAAGACTCAGGGAAGCCGGTTGTGAGGTCAGAACAGGAGTTATTGAAGAAGAGTGCAGGAGACTGAACCGGCGGTTTTTTGCGTTTCATGAAAAAAGAAGACCTTATATAACCCTGAAATGGGCACAAAGTGCTGATGGATATTTGGATATCATAAGATCTGACGTTCATAATACAGAACCAACCTGGATAACCGGTAAGCCTGAAAGAGTACTTGTTCATAAATGGAGAGCATCTGAACAGTCTATCCTTGTGGGTGCAGGAACAGTAAGGGCAGATAATCCCAGACTTGATGTAAGGGAATGGCAGGGCCCCAATCCATTAAAATTAATACTCAGCGGTTCAGGATCTTTAAGTAAAGGATCATCCTTAAATAATACTAATAATAAAATAGTTGTATTTACCCATAATTCTAATGCAGATATTCCTGATACAGAGAAGGTAATACTTAAGGAAGATGTTCCTTCTTCAATTCAGATATCCGAGTTCCTATATTCTTCAGCCATTCAATCATTATTTATTGAAGGAGGCGTAGAAGTACTAAATCATTTTATTTCAAACGGGTTATGGGATGAAGCAAGAATTTTTACCGGAGAGGAGTATTTTAAAGAGGGGCCAAAAGCTCCTATGATAAAAGGGAAACTGTTTTCAAAGACAGTTTTCAGTGGAAGTTCGCTTGAAATATATCTAAAGAATTCAAGTTAAGACACCCGAAGATTGATAATTCGAAGAAATATTCATATTTTTGATATATCGTTGGAGAAAGTAACCTTAGTCTAAACAATATGAAGAAGCGAGTATTATTAATGGCAACCATAATGACCCTGGTGTCAGTATGTGCTTTTGGGCAAAGTGCCAGGAAGTCTTACAAAGCTGGGCTTGAGTTTGTTGAAAATCTTAAATATGATGACGCTATTGTTCAGTTTACCAGCGCCATTGGCCTCGAACCTTCAAATCCTGATTACTATTTTGCCAGAGGGCAAGCTTATGAAAAGCTGTCAAAATATACTGAGGCTAAGGCCGATTTTGAAAAATCACTGGTTTTTTCACCGAAAGACGTTGAATCAATGATCAGTCTTGGAGCAGTCTGTAATAAGATGGGCGACTATGAAGAGTCTCTGAAACTTCTTAACCATGCTTCATCCCTTGATAAACGAAACGTCAGGGTATATCCTGAAAAGGTTATTACTCTCACAAACTTAAAGAGGTATGATCAGGCACTTCAGGTATCAGATACGGCAATTATTATTAAAGATACTCCAATGGATTATTATTGGCGTGGCATCATTTACAGAAAGCTCAATAATGATATCCTTGGGAAAAAAGAGTTGGAGAAATCAATTTCCAAAGACAAAAAACTTGCTGAACCAAGAATTGAACTTGCTGACCTCCTTATTTCCATTAATCCTAAGGAAGCAATGGACCAGTGCAATGAAGTTATTAAAAATAACGATCGTAATACAGCAGCTTATCTCCAGAGAAGTAAGGTATATAAGAAAAACCTTGATTATCCGAACGCCATAAATGATATTTCAAAAACAATACTGATCGATCCGGCCAACCCGATGTTTTATTTTGAAAGGGGCAAATACTACCAGGAATTCAATCAGCATATAAACGCAATAAATGATTTTTCAAAATGCATTTCGCTTCAAGCTGCGATTAAAACTGAAGATCCTTCGGTATATTATGCACGGGCCAAATCATATGAGGAAATTAGCGATTGGGATAAAGCAAAGGCCGATTATAATAAAATTACAGTTCTCTCCAAATATGATCAAAAGGCACGTGAAATGCTGGAAGTTTCTCAGAAAAGACTTTATGATCTAAACAGAGAGACAGACCCTCCCGAAATAACATTTATCAGCCCTGTCCCGGCAAAAGATACAATGGAAATCAAAGGAGACAAAACTACTCTTCTTATATCTGGTACCATTAAAGATAAGAGTAAGATTAAATCATTTATGATTAATAATGAGAGTGTTATCTTGGTAGAAAAAAATGGGGAATATGATTTTCTTGCAAATATCAATGTAAATAGCATTGATAAGATTACCGTTTCTGCAATTGACGATTATAATAATGAAAGGGCCCTGAAGTATGCTCTTAAACGCACTGAAATTAACCCTCCTAAAATAATGATTATTGCACCTTATACCTCTGAGGAAGGACAGGTTTTTCTTGATACCACTACACCTAATATCGCAATCCAGGGTAAAATATCGGATGAAAGTAGGATTAAATCAATCACAGTAGGCAATTTTACTGCAAGTTATAATCCCAATGAATTAAATCCAGCATTTACTGCTACGTTAGATATTTCAAATTTAAATAAGTTTACTGTAGTTGCTGAAGATATTTATGGGAACAGACAGGAAACAGAATTTACACTTAACAGGGAAGGTGCAGGAATTGCTTCGACCAATCCGATGGGAAGGACCTGGGTAGTATTTATTGAAAATTCAAGTTATGAAACTTTTGCAAGTCTTGATGGACCTATAAAAGACCTCAGCACCATGCGGAGAGCTCTGGCTAATTATCAGATACATAATTTCATTTATAAAAAAGATATGACCAAGGCTGAGATGGAGAGGTTTTTTAACATCGAGCTTCGCGACCAGATAAAGAAAAATCAGGTCAAGTCATTATTGGTATGGTATGCAGGTCATGGCAAATTCATTAACGATGTTGGTTACTGGATCCCTGTTGATGCTAAACGTGATGATGAGTTTACCTATTTTAATATCAACTCATTAAAAGCCGGATTGCAGGGATATAGTGATGTTGTCGTTCATACTCTTGTTGTTTCAGATGCATGCGAATCAGGACCCGGATTTTATTCTGCCTCACGTTCTGCAAACGATGCTCCTACATGTGATAATGCCAGGATCGCCGGCGCCAAATCAGCACAGGTATTCACTTCTGCAGGGTATGAACTGGCGGTTGATAATTCTAAATTCACGGCAACATTCGCTAATACCCTGATAAATAATAAGAATGCATGTATTCCTATTGAGACTATTGTTAAATCGGTCACAGCTGCTGTGACAACCGGTAACGGGCAGAAACCTAAGTTTGGAAGGATACAGGGACTGGAGCAAATGGATATGCTCGGGACATTCTTCTTTATTACAAAATAAGGTCCCATATGTCAACCATAAACATTATTAATCGCCAGGCGAAATTTTTTGTCTGGCTTATGGTTCTTTTGCCTGTCACAGTTTATAATGTATCAGCCCAGAACTATTTTTTTGATAACTATAGCATTAAACAGGGGCTCCGTGAGCAGAAAGTTTATAAGCTTCTACAAGATTCTAAGGACTTTATCTGGCTTGGAACAGCTAATGGGCTTTCACGTTTTGACGGGAAGAAGTTTGAAAATTTTACATCACGCGACAATCTTGCCTCGGGCGGCGTAAAATCTATGTTTAAGGATTCATTGGGATATATCTGGTTTGGTCATATGAATGGAGGCGGAATATCCCGTTACAACGGTCAGATATTTGAACAGGTAGCTTTTGACTCATTAAAGATCACGGGCGACATAACCAGCATTGTTCAGGTCAAAAATAAAATCTGGTTTACTTCAAATACCGATGGGGCAATTCAGACTGATTATCCCTTAAGCGATATTAAACATATTAAAGCTAAGCAGTTCAGGGGTAAGGAAGGCCTTAGTGACCAGGTTTACGGGTCGAATTTAAACAGGGATGGGTCATTTATATGTATAACTGATGTGGGGTTAAGAAAGTATAATGCCGGTGAGAAAAAATTTGAAAATTACCGGATGCCTCATATGACGACCTATTTTAATACCACTTGTCTGCTTGAGGACAGAAAAGGTAATATATGGTTCGGAACCTACAATGGCGGTATATATAAATACGTAATGTCAGAGAGCAGGATGGAAGTAATTGATCTGCCAAAAGCTGGCATCTCAAGTAACTGGGTGTCCTGCTTAACCGAGGACAGGAAAGGCCGTGTTTGGGTTGGAACCTTCGGGGGCGGGGTTGTTGTTTTTGAAGCGGGCAATATAAGGAAGTTTAACACCGAGAATGGTCTGAAAGCTTCAAAAATATACGATATCATTGAAGATGTTGAAGGTAATATTCTTATTGCTGATCAGGACAACGGACTAACTATATTCAAAGGTGATGCTTTTGAAACAATCAACGAAAAAGATATTCTTCCCGATCCAAACGTCAATGCAATATATAAGGATTTAACCGGAGCAATATGGTTCGGGACAAATGCTGGTATTTCCCGTTATTATCCGGGTTCGCAAAAAAAAACTGTATTTTATAATAAGAAGAATAACTTCCTTTCAGAAGATATAAGGTTTTTCAGGCAGGACAGGGATGGAAATTTATGGATCGGAACAAACGACGGCGGAGTGATGCTTTACAACATGAAGACTTCTAAATTTGAAGCTCAGCCATATATCAACTCAATTCTACATAGCGATGGACAGGTAAAGGCACTGGAGATTGACAGCCAGAATAATCTCTGGATAGGTACTAATGAGGGAGTTGCTGTAGGCACTATTAATCAGCAAAATTTCCAGAGGTACACACTCATGGATAGTTTAACAATATTCGGAATTACAGCCCTTTATTGCGATCCAAACGGCGATATGTGGATTGGTACCGAACCCCGGGGCAAAAAACCGGGTCTGATCAGATATAATTCAGCTAAAAAAGATTTTAAACCAGTTTCTGTTCTTCCGGGGATAATCCCAAAGACAATGGTTATGGACAGAAAAGGCGTTTTATGGATTGGCACGGGCCAGGGTTTACTGGCGTTTAAAAATGATTCAATAATATCCACCCTGACTCAGGATGACGGGCTTCTCTCAAACAATATTAATCTTCTGGCGACGGGGGATGATGGTAGTATTTATATAGGTACTAATGTCGGATTAAACAGGTATTTTCCTGAAAGTAAAAGGATATTCTCTTATACTGAAAGAAACGGATTTACAGGAATTGAGGCTAAACCTAATGCAGTGTTTAAAAGCCCTTATGGTGATTTATGGTTTGGTACCGCCAATGGCGCCACACATTTAAATCCTTCTGAAATACCGACCCGCAGTCTTGAACCTCTCACACATATTATGAACATGCGGGTAAATTATGAACCCCGTGAAATGACCCCTGGCATGAATTTATATTATACTGAGAGATCTGTTTTGTTCGACTATTACAGCATTTGCCTCACAAATCCTGATGTTGTAAGATATAAGGTGAAGCTTGAAGGAGCAGAGGAAGGATGGCGGCCCGTCACTGACCAGACCAGGGCAATTTATTCAGCTTTGCCTCCGGGAAAATATACATTCAATGTGATAGCCAGCAATAGTCAGGGAATCTGGAACAGTAAGCCTGTTTCTTTTCATTTTCTAATAAAACCACCCTTTTATCTTACCTGGTGGTTTATCCTTACATCATTTGTATTAATTGTTGTTATCGTTGTAATCTATATTAAAATCAGGGAACAAAACCTGATAAAAGAGAAGGTAATTCTCGAGGAAAAGGTTGAAGAGAGAACAGCAGAGGTAGTTCAGAAAAGCATGGAAATCGAAGAGAAAAACAAAGATATTACTGCAAGTATTAGATATGCTGAGCGTATACAGCGGGCAATGCTTCCAAAGGAAGATACATTCAAGGAAACTTTTGTTCTGTTTATGCCTAAAGACATTGTGAGCGGTGACTTTTACTGGATGTATGACAATGGCGACTGGCAGTTTATAGCCGTAGTTGACTGTACCGGTCATGGTGTTCCGGGAGCTTTTATGTCTATTATTGGTCATAACTCTCTGAATAAAGTTGTAAGGGAGTATGGCTATACACGTCCTTCTGCTATTGTTGATCAGCTCAATAATGAGGTAATGAAGGCTCTTATGCAACGGCACGAAAAAGCCATAAATGACGGAATGGATCTTGCCCTGATAGCCTTTAATAAGAAGAACTTTACACTTGAATTCGCAGGAGCTTATAATCCTCTATATGTTGTAAGAAAAGGAGAAGTATTTGTTTACAAGGGCGACAGGTTCCCTATAGGAATGACAACTATGGACGAGAAGAAAAATTTTACCAATCAACCTGTCGATATTCGGCCGGGTGATATGATATATATGTGTTCCGACGGTTATGCTGATCAGTTTGGATCACCTGATGTTAAGAAATATAAATCGGGGAATGTTAAAAAACTGCTTTCCGGAATATATAATCTTCCTGTGAATGAGCAGAAAGACAGACTGGAAAAAGAGATATTGGCGTGGAAAGGTGACCTTGGCCAGGTAGATGATATACTGTTTATTGGAACAAAAATCCCTGAGAATTAGATTCTTGCTATACTACGCGGATCGCGGTGCCAGACCTCTTGTTCCCTCAGAAGTTGCATGACTTCCTCAACTGTGCCGGCAATTTCCCACATCCCTTTATGTTCAGATCTGAGAAAATGACCCGAAACCATATGTTCGAGAAAATCAATAAAGGATTTATAAAAGTTCAGTGTATTCAGTATTATGATCGGCCCTCTATATAATCCAAGCTGCTTTAATGTCATCGCTTCAGTCAATTCTTCAAGTGTGCCAATTCCTCCCGGTAATGCGACTACAGCATTGGCCATTTCAAACATTCGCTTTTTTCTTTCTCCCATATCCAAGGTGATAATCATTTCATTTACTGAAGAATGATTCCATCCTTCATCTTTCATGAATGATGGAATTACTCCGGTTATCGTGCCTCCGTTTTCAATAACTGCATCAGCAAGTTTGCCCATAAGTCCTATGCCACCGCCTCCATAAACAACATCCATATTAGCTCTTGCAAGGTGTGTTCCAAGGCTTGTAGCAGCTGCTCCATATTCTTTGTCAATGCGACCACTCGATGATGCAAATACACAAACTTTCATAGAAGATTATTAAGAAGGCCACTATAGATTGACCGAACGGCCAGATAGAGTAACATTACTTTCTAAATCAGAGCGTTAAGTTTTACAACAAAGTTATTCTTTGGAACCGCCCCTACCTGTTTGTCAGCTATTTTTCCATCCTTGAAGAAAAGTATTGTAGGAATATTTCTGATACTATACTTTGCAGAAACGGCAGGGCTGCTGTCTACATCGCATTTTACTACAAGGACTTTCCCTTCATATTCATGTGAAATCTCTTCCATGATCGGAGCAACCATCCTGCAAGGTCCGCACCATTCAGCCCAAAAATCTACCACTACAGGCTTATCAGATTTAATAACCAGATCATCGAAGTTCATATCATTTACCTCTATTGCCATAATAGTTTATAATTTAAAAATAATAATAAATTCCCGTTGCAAAGATAGCTAATTAACTTTGAAATCTATTCCAGGATGGTCTTCAAGATAAGTGAGTAGCTCGTTATTCAGCCTGATCCGGAAAGTTCTTGAAAACATAGGCAGCGATATTTTGTCATCAGGATCTAGGAAAAGAAATTTAAGCTCGGTTTCGCCTTTATGTTCAATTATCAGGTTTTTCAGATCCTTAATCATTTCATTATCGATATTCTCAGGGTCGATTTTCAAAGTAACTGATTTGATAAGTTCATCCTTGACACTTGATAACAGATTAATTGTCTTAATCCTGAATTCAATTTCATCTTCTTTATATTTCCTTTTCTGTACTCTTCCTTTTACCAGAAGATAGTAGCCAACAATAAAAAACTTACTGTTTTCAATATAGTCTTTGTCAAATAGCATGAACCGGAAGGAATCAGAATAATCCTGCAATGTAAAGGAACCATAAGGTTTGCCATTTTTTCCGATACCTGTTTTTATGTCCGTTACCATTCCTGCTACAATCACATCACGGTCGAGATATTCGCGAAGGTTCTGCAGATCAGCAAGTGTTGCGGTAGTAAAAGTATTAATTTCCAGTTTGAAATCATCGAGAGGATGGGAGGAGAGATAGATTCCGATTACCTCTTTTTCCCTGTTAAGTTTTTCCAGCTTAGGCCAGTCGGGGCAAAAGGCAGGTTCTGGTTTTATCATATCAAACCCTCCGGTTTCTCCGAAAAGTGACTGCTGATTTGAAGTCTTTACTGTCTTTGAATTGTTCCCGTATCTTATAAGACTTTCTATGAAACTTGATCCTTTTGTATCGAGAGAAAAATACTGTGCTCTGGTTATTTTCGCAAAACAATCGAGAGCACCTGCAACTGCCATAGCTTCAAGGTTTTTCTTGTTAAGTGAATTAAGGTTTACTCTTTCAACCAGATCATAAATATCCTTATAAAGGCCATTCTTCTCCCTCTCCTCAATTAGCTGCAATACCGCACTTTCCCCGACTCCTTTTATTGCCCCCAGTCCAAATCTTATATTTCCATCCTTATTCACAGTGAATTTCACATTACTCTCATTTACATCCGGCCCTAGTACCTCCATCCCCATCCTCCTGGTTTCATCCATGAAAGTTGTGATCTTTTTGATATCACTAATGTTACGGCTTAGTACAGCAGCCATATATTCTGCCGGATAATTGGCTTTCAGATAACCTGTCTGGAAAGCAACAAGGGCATAACAGGTTGAGTGAGATTTATTAAAAGCATATTGGGCAAAGGCTTCCCAGTCGGACCATATCTTATTTACAATTTCCAGATCATAACCCTTCTTTGAACATCCCTCCTGAAACTTCAGCTTCATTTCATCCATAATGGAACGTTTCTTTTTCCCCATGGCTTTTCTAAGGGAATCGGCTTCCCCTTTGGTAAAACCTGCCAGTTCCTGTGAAAGTAACATCACCTGTTCCTGGTAAACGGTAATTCCATAAGTATCTTCGAGATATTTTTCCATTACAGGAATAGGGTAGTCGATGTTCTCCGTACCATGTTTCCGTCGGATAAATTTTGGAATATATTCCATTGGTCCTGGACGGTATAGAGCATTCATGGCTATTAAATCCTCAAGTCGGTTGGGACCCAGATCTCTCAGGTATCTTTTCATACCGGTTGATTCAAACTGGAATATTCCGGTAGTCTCACCGTTGCTGAAGAGTTCGAATGTTTTTTTGTCATCAAGAGGCATTGTATCAACGTCTATATCTATCCCTTTTGAATTTTTTATATTGTCTATTGCATCTTTAATAATTGAGAGTGTTTTTAAACCAAGAAAATCCATTTTCAGGAGGCCAACCGACTCGACATGGCTTCCATCATACTGGGTTGCATAGAGATCGGTATCTTTTGCAGTGCAGAGCGGGATATAATTATCTAGAGAATCTTTCCCGATTATTATACCGCAGGCATGTACCCCTGTTTGCCTTACCGAACCTTCAAGGACCTCAGCATATTTCAGGGTCTGCGCTATCAGTTTGTTGGAAGATTCTCTCTCACGGGCCAGTTCTGGAACTTCCGCATATGCTGCTTTAAGTGTGATTCCGGGTCTTTCGGGAATAAGCTTGGCAAGCCTGTCCGCATCCTGCAGTGGCAATTTTTGGACCCGTGCAACATCACGGATAGCCATTTTTGCTGCCATCGATCCGAAAGTTATTATATGAGCAACCTTATCGTGCCCGTATTTTTCAACTACATATTTCAGTACTGCCTCTCTTCCGTCTTCATCGAAATCAATATCTATATCAGGCATGGAAATACGATCGAGATTCAGAAAACGTTCAAATAGAAGTCCATACTTTATTGGATCTATATCCGTAATTCTCAGGCAATATGCAACAGCAGATCCTGCAGCTGATCCTCTTCCCGGACCAACAGAAACTCCCATTTCCCTGGCAGCACGAAGAAAATCCTGGACAATCAGAAAGTATCCGGGGAATCCCATTTTTGCAACCATTTCCAATTCAAAATCAAGCCGTTCTGTCTGTTCCTTTGTCAATGTTCCCCATCTGTTTTCTGCCCCTTTGTATGTAAGGAATCTCAAATACTCGTCTTTATCAGTATAACCTTCCGGCAAGTCAAATTCCGGCATTATAGGTTCGTGGTCGAGTTTATACTTTTCAATTTTAGCAACCAGTCCGGCAACATTATCTATGGCTTCAGGAACATCGCTAAAGATGTTTCGCATATCCTCTTCAGTCTTAAGGTATTCCTGTTTTGAATATCTTAACCTGTTCGGATCGTCAATATCTTTTGCAGTATTAATACATATCAGCCTGTCGTGGGCTTCAGCATCCTCAGCATTTATAAAATGGACATCATTTGTTGCTATCAGACGGACATTATATTTAACTGATAGCTTTTTAAATACTTCTATAACTTTTTGTTGAAGGGGAAAAGCAGATCTGTCTGCATCGGGATCATAAGTCTCATGACGTTGAATCTCCAGGTAAAAATCATCACCAAAAATGTCGAGATAACTCTTTAGCGAGGCTTCAGCGCCTGCCATTGTGCCATTAAGTATTTCATCCTGGATCTCTCCGGCCAGGCATGCAGAAGAAGCTATAAGTCCCTCCTTATACTTAATTAATAGTTCTTTGTCGATCCGTGGTTTATAGTAAAAACCTTTGATCCAGGCAATTGAAACCAGCTTGATAAGATTTTTATATCCGGTCAGGTTTTTTGCAAGGAGAATAAGATGATCGCCCGAACGGTCCTCTTTTCCACTGACGTCTTCAATAGATCTTTTCGCAACATAAATCTCACAACCGATTATGGGTTTTATCCCTTTTTTTGTGGCGCTGTTGTGAAACTCTTTAACACCGAACATATTTCCATGATCGGTTATGGCAATAGCTTCCATCCCAAGAGTCTTAACCTTGTCGACAAGCAAGCCGATATTGGAGGCTCCATCCAGTATAGAGTATTGAGTATGAACGTGTAAATGTGCGAATCCTGACATATATGGAGCTTAAATAACGAATTAATTCAGATAACAAAAATACGTAAAATAGAATTAAGATCGGATCAACTGTGCGCCTGTCGTAAAAGAAAATCAATAAATTAGGGTGCAGGATTCCTTTAAGTATTAATTAATATTATATCTTTGCAGCCACAATTTTTAAAACGGTTAAATAAAAAAGCGTAAGAATTAATGGCAGTTAAAATCAGATTAGCTAGGAAAGGCCGCAAGAAGCTGGCCTTCTACCACATTGTGGTTGCAGATAGCAGATCGCCACGGGATGGCAGATATATTGAAAAGATAGGATCTTACAATCCTCTCACTAACCCCGCTACAATCGAACTCGATTTNNGAAGGTGTTAAAAAAGGTGCATTCGACGAGGCTGAAGCCCTAAGGAGATTAGATGAGTGGATTAAGCAGAACGAAGCAAAAATCGAAGCTAAAAAATCAAATCTTGAAAAATCTCAGGATGATGAATTAGGGAAAAGACTTTCGGTTGAAAAACGCGTGAACGAAGCAAGAGCAGCAAAACTTGCCAAGAAGAATGCGGATCTCGCAGCTAAAGCAGCAGCAGGAAAAAAAGCTGAGGTTATTGTTGGAGAGGCAGAGCCCGCAGAAGAAACGATTCAGTCAACCGCTTCAGAAGAAACGACTCAGTCAGCCGCTCCGGAAGAAACTGCATCAGAGACGGTTGCAGAAGATAAACCTCAGGAGTAGTCTGGAGGTCATAAGGATCAGCGATCCAATGGCTTACAAATGCGACATATTGCTGGGAAGAATCACGAAAGTCAGCGGCTATCAAGGAGCCGTTGCAGTTAAATTAGAGAAAGTCTTTACTGAAAATATACCTCAAATGGAATCGGTCTTTCTGGAAATTGAAGGAAGACCAGTTCCTTTTTTTATTTCCGGATTGGAGTATTCCGGTGCAGATATTCTAAAGCTTTCGTTTGAAGGTTACGAGTCAAATGAAAAAATTGCTGAATTTACAGGTTGCAGGATTTTTTTAACGTCCGGCTTATACAATGATAATCTGAAAGAAGATAATCAGAATATAATTGGATACAGAGTATTTGTACAAGAAGATAAACTCCTTGGGTCAATTTCCGATGTTGTAGCAAATAATGGACAATGGCTCATTAATGTAATATCTACAAGTAAAAGAGAAATTCTGATCCCTTTTCATGAACATTTTATTGTCAGTATAGATAAAAGGAAGAAAGTTATAAAAATGGATATTCCCGAAGGACTTACAGAGATTAACTGAAATATTTATTTTGATTAATGCAGCTTTTTTTAAAAAAGCAGGTCTATTGGGAGTAAAATGTTAATATTCATTAATCCATAACACTATGAAAAGGGGAATTATCTTATCGGCATTTATGTTAGCAATATCTGTGTTGTCAGGTTTTGCCAATGCTCAGCCAGATGTAAAAGAGACCAGGGATGTTAAAGACTTTACAAAAGTTAGTTTCGGGGTAGCGGGTAACCTTTACATCAATTTTGGCCCGGAATTTAAAGTTGTTCTCGAAGGTGAAAAAAAGGATCTGGGGGAAATAATTACAGAAGTATCAGGAGGCAAACTTGTAATTAAGAAAGAGAACTGGAGATTCAACATGAATGAAAAAATTACTGCTTACATAACTATGCCTGAGTTAAAGGGTTTGGGTGTTTCAGGTTCAGGAAAAGCCGAAATAAAAGATGCGGTCAAAACTGAGGAACTTGATCTGAGTGTCAGTGGAAGTGGCAAAATATATACAAATGGTATTACGGTTTCAAATCTTGGTTGCAGTATTTCAGGTTCAGGCGATATAATTCCTGGAGGAAACGGAAATGCAACAAAAGCTGATATTTCAATCAGCGGATCAGGTAACTTTGATGGCGGGTCATTTAAGATAGGGACGGCTGAAATACACATTTCAGGGAGCGGAAATTGCAACTGTAATGTTACAGAGTCTTTGAGGGCAAGTGTTTCAGGTAGCGGGGATGTGACTTATGAAGGTAACCCGAAACTAGATGCACACGTATCCGGCTCAGGGAAGGTCAGATCAAGATAAACTATTTTCTGATAATCATAATTGTACCGTCAGAATTTACTTTGATAACCGGGGATGCATAACTTTTGCTCCGGTCATTCTGACGGTATTTTACAACAAAGTCAACTTTATCAATCAGGTTTTTTTCAATCTCATCGAAATTCTCTGGTGAGGGACTTCCACTTAAATTAGCTGAAGTAGAAACAATTGGTTTACGAAACCGTCTTACTAATTCACTACAGAATTCATCATGGCAAATTCTGATTGCTATTGAATTATCTTTTGCACAAACTCCTTTAGCTAGATTCTTTCCCTCTGGGTAGATAATAGTGAGAGGACTATCAGAAACACCTGCGAGTTCGAATACTATTTCGGGACAATTTTCTACATACCGATCAATCATGGATAATCCGTCAACAAGAATGATGAGGCTTTTACTTTCATCTCTCGATTTCATGTTAAAGATCTTATTAACAGCGAATTCATTTGTGGAATCACAACCAAGGCCCCAGATAGTATCTGTTGGATAGAGTATAATGCCTCCTTGTCTTAAGGTCTTCAAAGACTCTTTTATATCTTCCTCGAAAGTCATTTAAACGAAGTTATCTCCCAACTCCATTATTGTTAAGCAGTCTCAACTTCTTGTATTTATTAAAAGTGGATTTTGCATACATGGAACAAATAAGAAATCCGTTATGACCGTCAAGGAAACCTCTGTGTACTATATATGATCTGAAAAATCCCCAGAAATAATGAATATATGGAGTTAACAGACCGGACCTTCTTCCTGCATTATGGAACTCTTTTGCGCCGATCAGGGAATATTTATTCATTTTATCGATATGATCCTGAAGGGATGAAAAGGGCCAATGCAGCAGGTCGCCTTTCAGCTTGCCAATTGTAGCTCCGTTTGACATTAAAAATTTCTCATGAAGATTGAGTTCTCCCCATTTACCATGGTCAGCGTAGAAAAGCCTCAATTGCCTGTCAGGGTACCATTCTGAATGATCGATCCATTTTCCGCAATAGTTACTTCTTCTGTTAAAAAGGTAACCATCATAGTCCCATTTATCTTTAATAGCAATTATCGATTCCCTGAGTCTGTCGCTTAAAGCTTCATCAGCATCAAGTGACAATATATTTTTGTGACTGGCGAGTTGAAGTGCAAAATTCTTCTGATCACGAAAACCTTCAAATGCATGTTTTATGAACCTGACATTATATTTCTTACAGATTTCTTCAGTGGCATCTGTGGAAAATGAATCAACCACTACTATTTCATCGGCAATTCCATCTAGCGATGCAAGACATTTACCAATAAACAACTCTTCATTAAATGTTATTATTACAGCAGATATTTTAGGCATACATTGGCATTGGTTAGGATCGTGTTCAAAATTAACACAAAATCAATAATTAGCAATTTTTAAAACAAGGTATTTTAATCTGGGATTCAATTAATATTAATTCTATAAAAGTTCTTCTATACATTTGTGCAACAAATATTATGCCGGGATGTCGTAGTCCCTGAGTCCCTAATTGAGAAAAGTTTTCTTATCTGTGGATTCTTTACACGTTCCAATAATGAGGGTACTTCGCTATATGCGCTCCTTCAACAGCTATACATATTGATCCGATAAAACCGCACCTGTGACAGTTTGGCTTCACAAATGATTTGAAAAAACAAATACGCTCCTGCACCTGCTTCGTTGATAGATTCTTCCACGCAATTACAAGTTAGACTTACTGACGATTTACCATTTGAGGTTTCCAAGTCTTTCCATAGCTTTCAGCACGCTTTCATGTGTGGCGAATGAAGAAAACCTGAAATACCCTTCACCAGAGGGGCCGAAGCCTGATCCGGGAGTACCAACCACATAGGCTTCATGCAGCAGTTTATCAAACAGTTCCCAGGATTTAATTTGACGGCCTGAATTTACCCACACATACGGTGCGTTGACCCCGCCGAAGACCTGAAAATCTAGTTTGGCAAGACTTTCACACAGGATTTTAGCATTGTTCATATAATAATTGATGGTAGCCCTCACTTCTTTTTTTCCTTCAGGTGTAAAGATAGCTGCTGCGGCTTTCTGCACAGGGTACGATACACCGTTGAATTTTGTGGTATGTCTTCTGAACCAGAGGGGGTACAGGGGTTTTTCTGATCCATCCGAACTTGAAGCAACAAGATTCTTAGGGATAACCGTATAGGCACAGCGGGTTCCTGTAAATCCTGCCGTTTTTGAAAAACTGCGGAATTCAATAGCTACTTCTTTGGCTCCTTCAATTTCATATATGGAATGCGGAATTTCAGGGTCAGAGATATAAGTCTCATATGCGGAATCGTAAAGTATGATGGCTTTATTTTTAATTGCATAATCGAC
>PLLX01000068.1 GCA_003141415.1 Bacteroidales bacterium | reverse complement strand
CATATCTGTTGCTTAATATTTTTATAGTTCAATTTTTTTTGGTTTCTGTGCTTCATGGGGATGTTCAGTTCCGGCATAAACATGCAAATTTCTATAAAGTGCACTTCCAAGCCTGTTTTTAGGCAACATGCCTTTTACAGCTTTCTCAACCAATCCTATAGGATTCTTTTTCATCAGTGCTTCAGCAGTGGTAAATCTTTGGCCTCCAGGGTAACCTGTATGGCGGACGTATACTTTATCTGACCATTTTTCACCCGTTAAATCGATTTTTCCGGCATTGATGACAATTAAGTTATCACCACAATCAACGTGAGGTGTAAAGTTGGTTTTGTGCTTTCCCCTCAGCATTGAGGCTACAACCGATGCAAGTCTTCCCAGAACCTTGCCTTCAGCATCAATAATTACCCACTCCTTGTTTACAGTAGCTTTATTTGCTGAAACTGTTTTATAGCTTAAGGTGTTCACTTGTTCTTATTTTTTTAATTGATACACTTATATTTAATGTAATTACTCCGTAATTTTGGGGTCTGCAAAAATACAACATATTTCCTAAAAAAAAAGAAATCTGTATAGAATTTATTTTGGTTACGTAAAACTAGCTTATTTTTATGATCTGGTTTAAATAAACAACTATGACTATCGACTGCCTTAGCTTACTCGATGGAAAATTAAATAAAAACTGATTCAATATAAAATGGGAAATGATAGATTATTTTTACTGAGAGCAGTTCAAATCGCCTGGAATGGTATTCTGAATGGAGGAGGACCTTTTGGTGCTGTCATTATAAGGAATGGTAAGATTATTTCCGAAGCTTTTAACAGAGTAATTCTGAATAATGATCCTACGGCTCATGCAGAAATACTTGCAATCAGACAAGCTGCTTCCGTTATGCAATCTCACGAATTGGGTGATTGTACGCTTTATTCTTCATGTGAACCATGCCCAATGTGCCTCGGAGCAATTTACTGGGCTGGAATAAAAAAAGTGGTTTATGCCTCTGACAGGAACGATGCTGAAGGAGCCGGATTCAGCGATAAACTGATTTACAAAGAGATTATGCTTAACCCTTCAGACAGGAAAATTTCATTTCTCTATTTGACTGATGCAGGAGGAAAAGAGGTTTTCAGGAAATGGGACGAATTGGAGAACAAAATTTCTTACTGATCAGATGACTTCAGGAAAAAGATTATCAAGAGATTTTTATATCCGGGATGTACTTGATGTGGCCCCTGAACTGCCTGGGAAAAATATGGTTATCAGATTACGCAATGGATCTTTAGGCAGATTCAGGGTAACTGAAGTTGAGGCTTATCGGGGAGCTGAAGATAAAGCTTGCCATGCTTTTAAAGGGAGAACCGCCAGGACCGAGATTATGTTTCTCGAAGGAGGCCGGTTGTACATATATCTTATATACGGAATGTACTGGATGCTTAATGTTGTTACAGGTGAGAAAAACAATCCTCAGGCAGTCCTGATAAGGGGGGTTGAAAATTATCCAGGACCGGGAAGATTGACAAAATCACTTGGAATAGACAGGTCATTTTATGGAGAAGATCTTGTGTTATCCGAAAGAATATGGATTGAAGATCCAGGATTAGTTTTTACGGTTAAAAATGGTCCAAGGATTGGCATTGACTATGCTGGTGAATACTGGAAGACCAGGCCATGGAGATACTTTCTTTAAAC
Organism: Bacteroidales bacterium; assembly: GCA_003141415.1. GTDB lineage: Bacteria > Bacteroidota > Bacteroidia > Bacteroidales > VadinHA17 > LD21. The sequence goes on along the minus strand of PLLX01000068.1, from coordinate 3,606 downwards.
TGAGGCTATCTAAAAGACCTTTTTAACCGCAAAGAACGCTAAAAAGGCGCAAAGTACGCAAAGAATTCTTTTTTCTGATTTTCTCTGTGGTCCTCTGTGAAGTTCACTGTGGCCCTCTGTGTAACTAGGACGATACTTAAAAAATGAAATAGTAATTATGTATTGATATTTAATTCTTAGCGACCTTAAGCTTTAAGCCTTTGCGCACTTTGCGGTTAAAGGATTTCGTTTTTTCAACATTGGAAGAGGTAGGATGATCAAGTTAAAGAGATGTTAATTAGATTTATAATTGGATGCATATTATTTTTTTTTGCGTTCTTTGTTCTATAAATTAATCAAAAACAATTTGTTTATGGATTCAATATGGGGCAATTACCGTCGGTGGAATAATCTTACCGGATGGTTTATTTTTGTCTTTTCAACAATAGTCTATCTGTTAACTCTTGAACCAACAGTAAGCTTTTGGGATTGTGGTGAATTTATTCTCTCAGCATTTAAGCTGCAGGTTGGCCATCCTCCCGGAGCACCTCTGTTCCTGATGATGGGAAGAATTGCAACTCTTTTTGCAGGAGGTAACACTTCCAAAGTTGCAGTAACAGTAAACATACTGTCAGCTCTCTGTAGCGGTTTTGCTATTATGTTCCTTTTCTGGACTATTACTCATCTTGTCCGTAAAGTATTTGTTAATGGTAAAGCTCTTGAATCAAAACATGTTCCTGCTATCATCGGAAGTGGAATCTTGGGTGCTCTGGCATATACATTTTCAGACACTTTCTGGTTTTCGGCAGTTGAAGGTGAGCTTTATGCACTCTCTTCACTTATCATTGCAATAGTTTTCTGGGGCATGCTTAAATGGGAGGAAGAAGCTGATAAAACATATTCAGGCAGATGGATAATTCTGATTGCATATATGATGGGACTGGGACTCGGCGTTCATCGTCTTAACCTTTTGATTATTCCGGTGCTTGTATTTGTATACTATTTCAAGAAATATGAAGTCACAACCAAAGGGTTGATTAAGACAAGTTTGGTTGCACTTTTGCTCCTCTGGATTATGGTGTTTGTTATAATGCCTGGAGCTCCAGCGGTTGCCGGATGGTTTGAATTGTTATTCGTAAATATTCTCAGATTACCTTATAACAGTGGGTTTTTGTTTTTTATGATAATTCTTTTTGGTGCGCTGGCATATGGTATACATTACTCTTTAAAACATAAGAGGCTGATAATGAATTATGTAATGACCTCTTTGGTTGTGATAATGATTGGTTATTCGTCATATGCAATGATAATAATAAGGTCATCAGCCAGGCCGCCAATGAATCAGAATAATCCTTCAGATGTATTTTCATTATCATACTATATTAATATGAAGCAGTATGGCAGTGCTCCAAAATTTTTTGGGAATTACTATAGCGCACCTGTTTCGGATGTAAAGAAAGTTGTTGCCGGATATAATAAGGTAGACGGCAAATATAAACCATATTACCATCCCGAATATTCATACAATAAACAGTTTGAAACGATTTTCCCTCGAATGTACAGTTCCGATCCTGACCATGAAAGTGCCTACAAATACTGGGGAAAGGTAGTTGGAAGGAAATACTCGGGGGGCTCAGGTAAAGAAGCTATAGTTTGTCCGACTTTTGGGGAGAACCTTCGTTACTTTTTCCGCTATCAGATTGGATTTATGTACCTGAGATATTTCATGTGGAATTTTGCAGGCAGACAAAACGATATCCAGGGGAATGGGAATTCTATTAATGGTAACTGGATAAGTGGAATAAAATTTATTGATGAAGCACGCCTGGGGAAACTTGATAACATTCCAAAAGACCTGAAAACTAATCCGGGTAACAATAAATATTATCTGTTGCCCCTCTTGATCGGACTAGCCGGAATGTACTGGCAATACAAGAAAAATAATAATGGGTTCTGGCTTGTAATGGCTTTTTTTATAATGACAGGACTTGCTATTATTTTTTATCTGAATCAATATCCGAATCAGCCTAGGGAAAGGGATTACGCTTATGTTGGTTCTTTTTATGCGTTTGCAATCTGGGTAGGATTTGGATTTATGTTTGTTTATGAGAACCTTCAGAAGTTACTCGGAAATAAAGGATCATTAGCAGTTACCTTCGTAGTCCTTATTGCTGCAGTTCCCGTTCTTATGGGAATCCAGAACTGGGATGACCATGACCGTTCAGGCCGATATACTGCAAGAGATATCGGAGCAGATTATCTGAAATCGTGTGCCCCGAACAGTATCTTATTTACTTATGGTGACAACGATTCATTCCCTGTCTGGTATAATCAGGATGTGGAAGGTGTGAGAACCGATGTCCGTGTGGCAAATCTGAGTTATATACAGGCAGGCTGGTACATTGAAATGATGAGGCAGAAAGCTCTCGATTCCGATCCATTACCCTTTACTCTGGGACCTGAAAAGTACTTAGAAGGCATAAGAGAACAGCTACCGGTCAATAACCGGGTAGACAAACCGGTTAATCTGAAAGAGATTGTTCAGTTTGCAGGTTTTGACGATAATAAGTACAAGATTGACCTTAGTGGCAGAGGCGATTATCTGAATTATATTCCTGCTAACAAATTCATTATTGATGTTGATTCTGCAAAAGTGCTTTCGAATGGTACTGTTAAAAAATATTATAAAGACAGGCTGGTTTCTCCCATGATTTGGGAGTATTCCGACGATGATGCTTTCAAAGGTGATCTCGCGATAATGGACCTTCTTTCTACCAATAAATGGGAGAGACCTGTTTATTTTTCAACCACGGTTCCTTCAACCCAATATAAAGGACTTGAGAAATATTTTGTTCAGGAAGGACTTGGTTACAGAGTAGTTCCAATAAAAACTGATAAGCCTGAACAGGGTGAATTTGGGATGATCGATCCTTTTATGATGTATGATAATGTGATGAATAAATTCTCATGGGGAAACGCGGAAGATCCTTCTGTTTATCTTGATGAGAATAATAAAAGGATGTTCAGCAACTTCAGAAGAATCTTCGGTACTCTCGGCAAAGAGTTGCTTCTCACGGGAGATACTTTAAAAGCTGTTGAGGTAGCTCACCGAGGACTTGAAATTGTCCCTTCCAAAAAGCTGCCTTACGATTTTTTCACAATCGGAATTGCAGAAATCCTGATAAGAGCAGGTAAAACGGAAGAAGGCGAGAAATTATTAAATGATATTATTGACTACTCAAAAGAATATCTTGATTATGCAATCAGTTTAAAACCTGAAGAAAGGTATGGGCTTGAATACCCGACCGGAATTAACATGCAGGGTTTGCTTGATATTTATAATATGGCCGTGAGATTGAAATTGAACAGCATAACTTCAACAATCGAGCCTGAAATAAATAACTATTACGGTAAGCTTTATTCGGCAAAATAAATTCATATGCGGCTATTCAGGCCTGGCTTTTTCGCGGGTTGGCTTTATTCTGAGGCTATATTCAGGATAAGGACAAATGAAAAGGTATTATACCTGACATTTGATGATGGCCCCGATCCACTCTCGACCATTCATTTACTTGATATCCTTGAAAAACATGATATTAGGGCACTGTTTTTTTGCGATGGAAGAGC